>JAEWVY010000026.1 GCA_023396625.1 Pseudomonadota bacterium
CGTGCCGTCGGTGCTGCGCGGCAGCAGGTAGGCGCCGGGCGCGAGGCCGTCCACCCGGTGGGCGAACAGCAGCAGGTGCACATGCGCCGGGCCGGGTGCGGCGTCGAAAGGCAGGCGCTCCGGGTGCAGGGCCTGCAGCAGGGGCCACAGCTGCTCCAGCGTGGCGCGCGCTCGGGCGTCGAAGCGCTGGGCGCTGCGGCGCTGGCGGATGAGGGTGGCGGCGTCGGCGGTGGCGCCGGTTGTGATGGGCGATGCGGTGGCCGTAGTGGGGTGCGGCGGTTGGCGCAAGGCGTTGGAAGCGCGTTGCGTGGCGCGGATGACCTCGTCGATGACCGGCCAGCGGTACATGGGGTGGCGGTCGAGCCGGTTGGCCTGGCCGTGCCAGTCGGCACCCGCCGGCCAGGCCCAGGGGGCGGTGGGGGCGGCGGGTGGGGCGGTGTCGGGCAGCAGTTCGAACAGGGCGTCGGGTTCTTCGCGTTCGGCGGGGCCGAAGTCGGCGTCGCGGTCCAGGCCGAGCAGGTGCGCCAGCGCCGCGCTGTCGCAGGCCACGGGCCGCAGGCGCCAGCCCAGCAGGGCGGCGGCGTAGCGCAGTGCGCCGGTGGCGTGGCCGGCGTCGAGCTGGCAGTAGCGGAAGGCGCGTTCGCCGTACTTCCAGGCTTCGCGCCAGGCGATGCTGCTGAGGGCGACGAAGGCGCGTGTGCCCGCGGTGGCGCCCGCGCGGCGGAAGCTGGCGCGCTGTTCCAGCGCGTGTTCGTGCGGGGCGTAGTGGTGCACGCCATCGGACAAACCCGACACACCGCAACAGAGCAGCCAGCCTTCGGTGGGGTGCAGGTTGCTGCTGGAGGGGTTGATGCGCACGGCCCAGCGGTCGGGGCCCTGGGTCTTCCACGCGGCCAGGGCCAGGCTGTGTTCCAGCAGCAGTCCTATGTGGCGACGATCCAGCGGCATCGCGGGCACACGGCCCGGCGTGCCCAGGTCGCGCCAGGCCACCGAGGGCGCGGGCGTGTCCAGTGGCAGCGCGGCCAGCGGTGCGCCGGTGTAGCGGCGGAAGGGGTCGGGCTGGGCGTCCCAGTCCAGCGTTTCGGGGCCGGCGGCGTAGCGTTCCAGTCGGTGCTTGGTGCGCTCGTGGTAGGCCTGCACGACCGCCAGGGCTTCAGCCATGGGCCACCTCCGACAGCTGGTCGGCCAGGGCGAGCAGGCCGCTGGTCTGGTCGGTGATGGCGCGCACGGTGGCCGGCTGCAGGCGGCTGACCCAGCGCCAGGGCAGGCGGCTGGCGCCGCAGCGGGCGCCGGCCAGCATGCCCACCAGGGCGCCGGTGGTGTCGGCGTCGTCGCCCTGGTTGACGGTGGCGATGACGGCGTCCTCCACGTCTTCGTGCGTGCGGATGAAGTGCAGCACGGTCTGCACCGTGTCCACCACGTAGGCGGTGGCGCGGCCGCAGTAGGGCGTGTGGCGGAAGGCCGGTTCTTCGGCCACCCACTGGTCGATGCGCTGGCACAGGCGCGCGTGGTCGTCGCCCGCGATGAGCCCGCGCAGCAGCCGGCCCAGGCCCAGCGTGGCGGCGTCCGACAGCGGGTGGTGGTGGGTGACGTGGGCCTGGGCGATGGACAGGCGCTCGAACGCCGCGCGGTCGCCCAGCGTGGCCAGGGCCACCGGCAGGTTGCGCATGGCGGCGCCGTTGCCACCGTCGCTGTCGTTGGGCGGGCCGCTGAGGCTGCCTTCGTGCAGAAAACGCAAGATGCCGCGGCGGCAGGTGTTGCCGCAGTCCACCGGGCCGGCGCGCCACCAGGCCACGTAGGCGTCGCCGATGTGGCGCACGAGAGCGTCGTCGTGGCCATCGCGCAGGGCGGTGATGCCGCTGGCGCCGCCGGCCAGCAACGCATCGCCCAGCGCCAGGCTCATGGTGGTGTCGTCGGTGACCTGACCGCGCGCGAGCTTGAGCCAGCCACCGCCGATGATGTCGCGGTGGGTGCCGAAATGCAGCAGGATCTCGCGCGGGCGCATGAATTCCACCGTGGCGCCGAGCGCGTCGCCGATGGCCAGGCCCAGGTAGGCGCCCAGCGCCTTGTCGAAGCGGGCGTGGAAACGCTGGGTGGGAAGCTCAGCCATAACGCGCCACCACGTCGTAGTCGCCGCCCAGGGCCAGCACTTCCTGTTCGCCCTGCAGCACCTGCCCGGTCAGCAGGCCGGGGAAGACCAGCAGCTTGCTGGCGGGGACCTGCACCTCGAACACCCAGTCGCCGAAGCAGCCCGCGTCTTCTGTCGACAGGCTGAACGAGACGAGGTTGTTCAGCCGCACCGTGCAGTGGCGGTTTTGAAGGGTGCCGGCCACCAGCTGTTCGTCGCAGCGGGTGCTGCCGCGCCACAGCCGCACATGGGGTGCACCCACCGCCGCATGGCCGGGCAGGCCGAAGCGCTGCAGCGCCCACTGGCAGAACTCGAACAGCAGGTCCAGCTGCTGGTGGATGTTGTTGTTGTGCAGGCGGCTGAAGGTTTTTTCTTCGAGGTAGGTGACCCAGGCCGGCGACGGAAAACGCTGCAAGGGCTGGCGGTGGTGCGTGGGCACGAGGCCGAAGCGGCTTTCCACCCAGCCCTTAAGCACGGCGCCGGCGGGGCTGGCGTTGTCCATGCCCCAGGCCTGCAGCAGCTTGCGCCAGCTGCTGCGCCAGCGGCGGCGTTCGGTCGGTCCCATATCGGCCGCTTCATGGGCGGCGGGGCTGCGCAGGCCGAAGGCGATGTCGAGGTAGTGCACGAACACCTCCGCCGCGTCGTTCAGGCCCTGGCAGCGCGCGAGCAGGCTGAACAGGCCCGGGTGGCATTCGCGCGTGCCGGCGATGGACAGAGGCACCGGGTGCGCGTTGAACGCGGTGCTGGCCAGCACCCGCGCCGGCACGCCGACGAGGTTGGTGCTGTACCAGCGGTGGGGCTGGACCGGTTCATCGTCCATCGGCACCGGCTGGGTCGTCAGACCGGGCGGTTCTCGTTGACGTTGCGCACCGGGCCCATCAGCTTCAGGCCTTCGTCGTAGGTGATGGTGTCGAAGGTGACGTCGTACTTCATCGCCGCGTCGGCCACGGCGTCGAGCTTGCCGGCGGTGTCCTTCTTCTTGAGGTCGCCCTTCTCCAGGTAGAGCAGTTCGAGCATCTCGTTGTAGACGGTGTTCTCCAGGATGGGCAGCACGTAGAACATCGCGCCCTTGTACGGCACCTGGTACTTCTTCGAGATGTCCATGTTGTCGCAGAACAGGAAGTACTTGCCGCCGGCGCTGAGCGTGTCGCCCAGCACTTCGGCCACGTCCTTGAGCGATTCGAAGGACAGCAGCCAGCCGCAGAAGAAGGGCAGGTGCGACTCGCCGGCGCGGGCCACGGCCATGACTTGGTCGCACTTGAGTTCGGGCGGGCGGGCCTCGTCGGCCATCTTGTCGGCAAAGCGCAGGGCCAGTTCGCCGCGGAAGCCGAAGCGGCCATCGACGTGGGTCGGCGCCTTGAGCACCGGGTTGAGCAGGCGGCCTTCTTTTTCGAGGCGGGCAAAGGCAGTGTCGTCAAGGGCGACGGGCGCGGTGAGCGTGGTCATGGCGATTTCCTGTGGTTGGGGAAGTGGAAAGACTCACCACAGCTGTCTGCAATGAACGTACCAACCCCTACACACCCTTGCGCGCGCGAGAAGGCGCAGCAAACCCGACACAAGCGGCCGGCGTGGCGTTCGGCAGGCGTGCCGTTTGCGACGCCGGTTCCGCGCTTTGTCGCATTCGGAACAAAGCCGTTTGGGGCGCTTCGAGGGGGCCCGAAAACAAGGTTTTCCCTCTGAAAAACAAGCACTTTCGTGGTGTCTGGAAGGGGCTGGTGCGGCATGGCACGGAAGGTGCAAAGGAGTGGCTGCGCGGACACAAGTCCGGCCGATGCGTGATCCAGATAAGAAGACCTATTGGCACGTCAGGCTGACCTGGTCGCGGAGTCTCGCAACCTTGGTTTCAACCCTTCCTTTTTGGAGAACTGACATGGCTTCCCTTCGTCAAATCGCCTTCTACGGCAAAGGTGGCATCGGCAAATCGACCACTTCCCAGAACACCCTCGCGGCCCTGGCCGAGATGGGCCAGAAGATCCTCATCGTCGGCTGCGACCCCAAAGCCGACTCGACCCGCCTGATCCTGCACGCCAAGGCCCAGGACACCATCCTCTCGCTAGCCGCTGAAGCCGGTTCGGTGGAGGACCTGGAGCTCGAGGACGTCATGAAGATCGGCTACCGCGACATCCGTTGCGTGGAATCCGGTGGCCCGGAGCCAGGCGTCGGCTGCGCCGGCCGCGGCGTGATCACCTCGATCAACTTCCTGGAAGAAAACGGCGCCTACGACCGCGTGGACTACGTGTCCTACGACGTGCTGGGTGACGTGGTGTGCGGCGGCTTTGCCATGCCCATCCGCGAGAACAAGGCGCAGGAAATCTATATCGTGATGTCGGGCGAGATGATGGCCATGTACGCGGCCAACAACATCTCCAAGGGCATTCTGAAGTACGCCAACAGCGGCGGTGTGCGCCTGGGCGGCCTGGTATGCAACGAGCGCCAGACCGACAAGGAACTGGAGCTGGCCGACTCACTGGCCAAGATGCTGGGCTCGCGCCTGATCCACTTCGTGCCGCGCGACAACATCGTGCAGCACGCCGAACTGCGCCGCATGACGGTTCTGGAATACGCACCGGACTCCAAGCAGGCCCAGGAATACCGCACCCTGGCCCAGAAGGTGCACGGCAACGCCGGCAACGGCACCATCCCCACCCCCATCACCATGGACCAGCTGGAAGACCTGCTGATGGAGCACGGGATCATGAAGACGATCGACGAGTCCGAAGTCGGCAAAACCGCCGCCGAACTGGCCGCCTGATCGCCACCCGGTCCGCACTCGGCGCGCCGGGTGCGGAACCCAAGAGCCACCCCACCATCCACTGGAGTTCCCCATGACCGCCACCGTTGAAGAGCGCAAGGCCGCCAACAAGGCCCTGATCGATGAAGTGCTCAAGGCCTATCCCGAAAAGATGGCCAAGCGCCGCGCCAAGCACCTGAACACGTTCGAAGAGGGCAAGCCCGACTGCGGCGTGAAGTCCAACATCAAGTCGCTGCCGGGCGTGATGACGATCCGCGGCTGCGCCTATGCGGGTTCCAAGGGCGTGGTGTGGGGCCCCATCAAGGATATGATCCACATCTCCCACGGCCCCGTGGGATGCGGCCAGTACAGCTGGGCCGCGCGCCGCAATTACTACATCGGCATGACCGGTGTGGACACCTTCGTGACGATGCAGTTCACCTCCGATTTCCAGGAGAAGGACATCGTCTTCGGCGGCGACAAGAAGCTCGACAAGATCATCGACGAGATCCAGGAACTGTTCCCCCTGAACAAGGGCATCTCGATCCAGTCGGAATGCCCGATCGGCCTGATCGGCGACGACATCGAAGCCGTGTCCAAGAAGAAGAGCAAGGAATACGAAGGCAAGACCATCGTGCCCGTGCGCTGCGAAGGTTTCCGCGGCGTGAGCCAGTCGCTGGGCCACCACCTGGCCAACGACGCGATCCGCGACTGGGTGTTCGACAAGACCGACCCGAACAAGCGCCCCGACTTCGTCTCCACCCCGTACGACGTGGCCATCATCGGCGACTACAACATCGGCGGTGACGCCTGGTCCAGCCGCATCCTGCTCGAAGAAATGGGCCTGCGCGTGATCGCCCAGTGGTCCGGCGACGGCACCATCGCCGAGCTGGAGAACACGCCCAAGGCCAAGCTCAACGTGCTGCACTGCTACCGCTCGATGAACTACATCAGCCGGCACATGGAAGAGAAGTACGGCATCCCATGGTGCGAGTACAACTTCTTCGGCCCGACCCAGATCGAGAAGAGCTTGCGCGAGATCGCCAGCTATTTCGACGACACCATTAAGACAAAAGCCGAAGAGGTCATCGCCAAGTACAAGCCGCTGATGCAGGCCGTCATCGCCAAGTACAAGCCCCGCCTGCAGGGCAAGAAGGTCATGCTGTACGTGGGCGGTCTGCGTCCGCGCCACGTGATCGGCGCCTACGAGGACCTTGGCATGGAAGTGGTCGGCACCGGCTACGAGTTCGGCCACAACGACGACTATCAGCGCACCACCCACTACATCAAGGACAGCACGTTGATCTACGACGACGTGACCGGTTACGAGTTCGAGCACTTTGTCGACAAGATCAAGCCGGACCTGATTGGCTCGGGCATCAAGGAAAAGTACGTCTTCCAGAAGATGGGCGTGCCCTTCCGCCAGATGCACAGCTGGGACTACAGCGGTCCCTACCACGGTTACGACGGCTTCGCCATCTTCGCCCGTGACATGGACATGGCGATCAGCTCGCCGATCTGGGGCCTGACCAAGGCGCCTTGGAAGAACTGAACCCACACCGTTTTCAGGAGAGCGTCATGCCCCAATCATCCGACAAGATCCTCGACCACGAACTGCTTTTTCGTGAGCCCGAGTACCAGGAACTGTTCAAGAACAAGAAAGAACAGTTCGAATACAACCACAGCGACGAAAAAATCGGTCAGGTCATCGAATGGACCAAGACCGAAGACTACAAACAAAAGAACTTTGCCCGCGATTCGCTGACCGTGAATCCGGCCAAGGCCTGCCAGCCGCTGGGCGCGGTCTATGTGGCCAACGGCTTCCACAAGACCCTGAGCTTCGTGCACGGTTCGCAGGGCTGCGTGGCCTACTACCGCTCGCACTTTTCACGCCACTTCAAAGAGCCGACGTCCTGCGTGTCATCGTCCATGACGGAAGATGCGGCCGTGTTCGGTGGCCTGAACAACATGGTCGACGGCCTGGCCAACGCCTACAACCTCTACAAGCCGGACATGATCGCGGTCAGCACGACCTGCATGGCCGAGGTGATCGGTGACGACCTGAACGCCTTCATCAAGACGTCCAAGGAAAAAGGCAGCGTGCCGGCCGAGTTCGATGTGCCCTTCGCCCACACCCCGGCCTTCGTCGGCAGCCACATCACCGGCTACGACAACGCGCTACTGGGCGTGCTGCAGCACTTCTGGGACGGCAAGGCCGGAACCGCCGAAAAGCTGGAGCGTGTGCCCGACGACAGCATCAACTTCGTCGCCGGTTTCGACGGTTTTGTCGTCGGCAATATGAAGGAAATTCGCCGCATCTTCCGCCTGTTTGACGTCACGGTGAACGTGCTGTGCGACCCCTCGGGTTCGTGGAGCACCCCGACCGACGGCGAGTTCCGCATGTACGAAGGCGGCACCACCAAGGAAGAAGTGATCGCGGCGCTGAACGCCAAGGCCACCATCGTGTTCCAGGAGTTCTGCTGCGAGAAGACCAGCAAGTACATCGCCGAGAAGGGCCAGGAAGTGGTCGTGCTCAACGCCCCGGTGGGCGTGGCCGGCACCGACGAATTCCTGATGGCCATCAGCCGTCTGACCGGCAAACCCATCCCGGCCGAGCTGGAACTCGAACGTGGCCTGCTGGTGGACGCCATGGCAGACAGCCAGGCCCACCTGCACGGCAAGCGCTACGCCCTGTACGGCGACCCGGACCAGATGCTGGGCTACGCGCAGTTCCTGCTGGAGCTGGGCGCCGAGCCGGCCCACGTGCTGGCCACCAACGGCAACGAAGTCTGGGCCGAGAAGGTGCAGAAGCTGTTCGATAGCTCGCCATACGGCGCCGGCTGCAAGGTCTACCCCAAGCGCGACCTGTGGCACATGCGTTCGCTGCTGTTCACCGAGCCGGTGGATTTCCTGATCGGCAACACCTACGGCAAATACCTGGAGCGTGACACCGCCACGCCGCTGGTGCGCATGGTGTTTCCGATCTTCGACCGCCACCACTACCAGCGCTTCCCCACCTGGGGCTACGAGGGCGGCATGCGTGTCCTGGTGAATCTGCTGGACGAGTTCTTCGAGACC
>JAEWVY010000027.1 GCA_023396625.1 Pseudomonadota bacterium
AGCCGAGCAGGAGCCGCTGATGCCCCACGACCTGATCAACAGCAAGCCGATCTCGGCCGCGCTCAAGGAATTCTTCGGCGCGTCGCAGTTGTCGCAGTTCATGGACCAGACCAACCCGCTGGCGGAAATCACGCACAAGCGCCGCGTGTCCGCCCTGGGCCCGGGCGGCTTGACGCGCGAGCGTGCCGGCTTCGAGGTGCGTGACGTGCACGTCACGCACTATGGCCGTGTGTGCCCGATCGAAACGCCTGAAGGCCCGAACATCGGCTTGATCAACTCGCTGGCGCTGTACGCGCGACTGAACGAATACGGTTTCATTGAAACCCCGTACCGTCGTGTCGTCGACAGCAAGGTGACCCACCAGATCGATTACCTGTCCGCCATCGAGGAAGGCAAGTACATCATCGCCCAGGCCAACGCGGCGCTGGACAAGGATGGTCGGCTGACGGGCGACCTGGTTTCCGCGCGGGAACGGGGTGAATCGATCCTGGTGAGCGCGGAACGCGTGCAATACATGGACGTGTCGCCGGCACAGATCGTGTCGGTCGCCGCATCGCTGGTCCCATTTCTGGAACACGACGATGCGAACCGCGCGCTGATGGGTGCCAACATGTCACGTCAGGCAGTGCCTGTCCTGCGACCGGAAAAGCCGATGGTGGGCACGGGGATCGAGCGGGTGGCCGCCATCGATTCGGGGACGGTGGTCACCGCCACCCGTGGCGGGGTGGTCGACTACGTGGATGCTACCCGGATCGTGATTCGCGTCAACGACGACGAAGCCGTGGCTGGCGAGGTCGGTGTCGACATCTACAACCTGATCAAATACCAGCGTTCCAACCAGAACACCAACATCCACCAGCGCCCCATCGTGAAGAAGGGCGACAAGCTGGCCAAGGGTGACGTGATCGCCGACGGCGCGTCGACCGATCTGGGCGAGATCGCCATTGGCCAGAACATGCTGATCGCCTTCATGCCCTGGAACGGCTACAACTTCGAGGACTCGATCCTGATCAGCGAACGCGTGGTGGCGGAAGACCGGTACACCTCCATTCACATCGAGGAATTGGTGGTGATGGCACGGGACACCAAACTCGGTGCCGAGGAGATCACGCGCGATATTCCGAACCTGTCGGAGCAGCAGCTCAATCGCCTGGACGAGTCCGGCATCATCTACGTGGGTGCCGAGGTCCAGCCTGGCGACACCCTGGTGGGCAAGGTCACGCCCAAGGGGGAAACCACGCTCACGCCGGAAGAGAAGCTGCTGCGCGCCATCTTTGGCGAGAAGGCCAGCGACGTGAAGGACACCTCGCTGCGCGTGGACCAGGGCTCGCAGGGCACCGTGATCGACGTGCAGGTCTTCACGCGCGAAGGCATCCAGCGTGACAAGCGCGCCCAGCAGATCATCGACGACGAACTCAAGCGCTTCCGCCTGGATCTGAACGACCAGCTGCGCATTGTCGAGGCGGATGCGTTCGACCGGATCGAGAAGCTGCTGACGGGCCGCGTGGCCAACGGGGGGCCGCAAAAACTGGCGAAGGGGACAAAGATCGACAAGGCCTATCTGGCCTCGGTGGAGAAATTCCACTGGTTTGACATTCGTCCCGCCGAAGACGAGGTGGCAGCGCAGCTTGAAAGCATCAAGAATGCCATGGAGCAGACCCGCCACAGCTTCGACCTCGCCTTCGAGGAAAAGCGCAAGAAGCTGACCCAGGGTGACGAGTTGCCGGCGGGTGTGCTCAAGATGGTCAAGGTCTACCTGGCCGTCAAACGACGCCTGCAGCCTGGCGACAAGATGGCTGGCCGTCACGGCAACAAGGGCGTGGTGTCCAAGATCGTGCCCGTGGAGGACATGCCCTACATGGCCGATGGCACGCCGTGCGACATCGTGCTGAACCCGCTGGGTGTGCCTTCGCGCATGAACGTGGGGCAGGTGCTGGAAGTGCACCTGGGCTGGGCAGGCAAGGGCATTGGCCAGCGCATTGGCGACATGCTCCAGGCAGAGGCCAAAGCCACCGAGTTGCGTCAGTTCCTGGAGGAGCTCTACAACGGGACGGGCCGGAAGGAAGAAATATCCAAGCTCAGCGACACGGACATCCTCGAGATGGCCGGTCACCTCGAGTCGGGGGTACCGTTCGCGACGCCGGTGTTCGACGGCGCCTCGGAAGGGGAAATTCGCGCCATGCTCAAGCTGGCTTACCCTGATGACGTGGCCCAGCGAAAGGGTTTGACGGACACCCGCACGCAGGCTTACCTGCGTGATGGGCGGACGGGCGACCCATTTGAGCGCCCCACCACGATCGGCTACATGCACTTCCTGAAACTGCACCACCTGGTCGACGACAAGATGCACGCCCGTTCGACCGGCCCGTACAGCCTGGTCACGCAGCAACCGTTGGGTGGCAAGGCCCAGTTCGGCGGCCAGCGCTTCGGTGAGATGGAAGTCTGGGCGCTGGAGGCCTATGGCGCGGCCTATGTGCTGCAGGAGATGCTGACGGTGAAGTCGGACGACGTGCAAGGCCGTACCAAGGTGTACGAGAGCATTGTCAAGGGCGAGCACTCGATCGACGCCGGCATGCCGGAGTCGTTCAATGTCCTGGTCAAGGAAGTGCGTTCACTTGGCATCGACATGGAGTTGGAGCGGAGCTGATCCTTCCCGTGCCACTTCATGGCCTTCCCTGAGGGAAACCACACCAGCGGTCCGGCAAGGCCGGCTCCGCGGTGTTCCCGGTGAAGGCACTCCTGGTTTCAGCGTTGTCCCAAATTTTTAAGGAAGTTCGATATGAAATCCTTGCTCGACCTGTTCAAGCAGTTCACACCCGACGAGCATTTCGATGCCATCCGCATCGGCCTGGCGTCGCCCGAGAAGATTCGCTCCTGGTCTTTCGGTGAAGTTAAAAAGCCGGAGACCATCAACTACCGCACCTTCAAGCCCGAGCGCGACGGCCTGTTCTGCGCCAAGATCTTTGGCCCCATCAAGGACTACGAATGCCTGTGCGGCAAGTACAAGCGCCTGAAGCACCGCGGCGTGATCTGCGAGAAGTGCGGTGTGGAAGTTACGCAGACCAAGGTGCGCCGCGAACGCATGGGCCACATCGACCTGGCCGCGCCCTGCGCCCACATCTGGTTCCTGAAGTCCCTGCCCAGCCGTCTTGGTCTGGTGCTGGACATGACGCTGCGCGACATCGAGCGCGTGCTGTATTTCGAAGCCTACGTGGTGACCGACCCCGGCATGACGCCGCTGAAGAAGTTCAGCATCATGTCCGAGGATGATTTCGATGCGAAACGCAAGGAATACGGAGATGAATTCGTCGCCAAGATGGGCGCCGAGGGCATCAAGGACCTGCTTCAGGGCATGGACATCGAGAGCGAGATCGAGCGCCTGCGCGGCGACTTGACGGGGTCCGAGGTCAAGGTCAAGAAGAATACCAAGCGCCTGAAAGTGCTGGAAGCGTTCAAGAAGTCCGGCATCAAGCCCGAATGGATGGTGCTCGATGTGCTGCCCGTGCTGCCGCCGGACCTGCGCCCGCTGGTGCCCCTGGACGGTGGCCGCTTTGCGACTTCCGATCTGAACGACCTGTACCGCCGCGTCATCAACCGCAACAGCCGGCTGCGTCGCCTGCTGGAGTTGAAGGCGCCGGAAATCATCGCGCGCAACGAAAAGCGCATGCTGCAGGAAGCCGTGGACTCCCTGCTGGACAACGGCCGTCGTGGCAAGGCCATGACCGGCGCCAACAAGCGCGCCCTCAAGTCGCTGGCCGACATGATCAAGGGCAAGAACGGCCGCTTCCGCCAGAACCTGCTGGGCAAGCGCGTGGACTACTCTGGTCGTTCCGTGATCACCGTGGGCCCGACGCTCAAACTGCACCAGTGCGGCCTGCCGAAATTGATGGCTTTGGAATTGTTCAAGCCTTTCATCTTCGCGCGCCTGGAAGCCATGGGCATCGCCACCACCATCAAGGCGGCGAAGAAGGAAGTCGAATCCGGCACGCCCGTGGTGTGGGACATCCTGGAAGAGGTGATCAAAGAGCACCCCGTGATGCTGAACCGTGCGCCGACGCTGCACCGCCTGGGCATCCAGGCGTTCGAGCCCATCCTGATCGAAGGCAAGGCCATTCAGTTGCACCCGCTGGTGTGCGCGGCGTTCAACGCCGACTTCGACGGTGACCAGATGGCCGTGCACGTGCCCCTGTCGGTGGAAGCGCAGATGGAGGCTCGCGTATTGATGCTGGCCTCCAACAACATCCTGTTCCCCGCCAACGGCGAGCCGTCCATCGTGCCGTCCCAGGACGTGGTGCTGGGTCTGTACTACACCACCCGCGAGCGCATCAATGCCAAGGGGGAAGGGCTGGTCTTTGCCGATACCGGTGAAGTTCAGCGCGCATTGGATGCGGGACAGGTTGAACTGACCGCCAGGATCAGCGTGCGGCTGACCGAATACACCCGGGACAAGGTGACGGGTGAGTTTGTCCCGTCGACCAGCCTGGTGGAAACGACCGTCGGTCGGGCGCTGCTCAGCGAAATCCTGCCCAAGGGGCTGCCGTTTTCCAACATGAACAAGGCGCTGAAGAAAAAGGAGATTTCCAAGCTCATCAACGTCTCGTTCCGCAAGTGTGGCCTGAAAGAAACGGTGGTGTTCGCCGACAAGCTGCTGCAAAACGGCTTCCGCCTGGCCACCAGGGCGGGCATCTCGATTTGTATCGACGACATGCTGGTGCCCAGCGAAAAGCCGGCCATCATCGAGCGCTCCGAAAAAGAGGTCAAGGAGATCGAGCAGCAATACGTTTCCGGTCTGGTGACCGCGGGCGAGCGCTACAACAAGGTGGTGGACATCTGGGGCAAGGCCGGCGACGAAGTGTCCAAGGTCATGATGGCCCAGTTGGCGAAGCAAAAGACCGTTGACCGCCATGGCAAGGAAGTCGACCAGGAGTCGTTCAACTCCATCTACATGATGGCCGACTCCGGTGCCCGCGGTTCCGCCGCCCAGATCCGTCAGCTCGCGGGCATGCGGGGCCTGATGGCCAAGCCGGATGGCTCCATCATCGAAACACCCATCACGGCGAACTTCCGCGAAGGCCTGAACGTGTTGCAGTACTTCATCTCCACCCACGGCGCCCGCAAGGGCCTGGCGGACACGGCGCTGAAGACGGCCAACTCGGGCTACCTCACGCGTCGTCTGGTGGACGTGACGCAGGACTTGGTGGTGACGGAAGTGGACTGCGGCACGCACCATGGCTCGGTGATGCGCTCCATCGTCGAGGGCGGTGAAGTCATCGAGTCCCTGCGCGAGCGCATTTTGGGCCGCACCGCTGCCGACGACGTGCTTCACCCCGAAACGAGTGACGTGCTGGTCAAGGCGGGCGACATGCTGGACGAGGACGTGCTGGACGTTCTGGAAGCCGTGGGTGTCGACGAGGTGAAGGTCCGCACGGCGCTGACTTGCGAGACGCGCTTCGGCCTTTGTGCCAAGTGCTACGGCCGCGATCTGGGCCGTGGTGGCCTGATCAATGGCGGCGAAGCCGTCGGTGTGATCGCCGCCCAGTCCATCGGTGAGCCCGGCACGCAGCTGACCATGCGGACGTTCCACATCGGTGGCGCCGCGTCGCGCGCGGCCATCGCGTCCAGCGTGGAAGCCAAGTCCAATGGCATCATCGGTTTCAACACCACCATGCGTTATGTGACCAACACCCGCGGGGAACTGGTCGTGATTGCCCGTTCCGGCGAAATCGTCATCCATGACGAGCATGGCCGCGAGCGCGAGCGTCACAAGGTGCCGTACGGCGCCACGCTAACCGTCAAGGCCGACCAGACCATCAAGGCCGGCACCGTTCTGGCCAACTGGGACCCGTTGACGCGCCCCATCATCACGGAGTTCGCGGGCAAGGCGAAGTTCGAGAACGTCGAGGAAGGCCTGACGGTGGCCAAACAGGTCGACGAGATCACCGGCCTGTCGACGCTGGTCGTGATCGATCCCAAGCGCCTGGGTTCGGCCAAATCCGCCAAGGTGGTCCGGCCGCAGGTCAAGCTGCTGGACGCCAATGGCAACGAAGTCAAGATCCCCGGCACCGATCACTCGGTGACGATTGGCTTCCAGGTCGGTGCGCTGATTCAGGTGCGCGATGGCCAGGATGTGGGCCCTGGCGAAGTGCTGGCGCGCATTCCGGTGGAAGGCCAGAAGACCCGCGACATCACCGGGGGTCTGCCCCGCGTGGCTGAACTGTTCGAGGCCCGCAGCCCGAAAGACAAGGGCATGCTCGCCGAGATGACCGGCACCGTGTCGTTCGGCAAGGAAACCAAGGGCAAGGTGCGCCTGCAGATCACCGGTCCGGAAGGCAAGGTCTGGGACGAGCTGATCCCCAAGGAAAAGAACATTCTGGTGCACGAGGGCCAGGTGGTGAACAAGGGCGAGTCCATCGTGGACGGTCCGGCCGATCCGCAAGACATTCTGCGGTTGCTGGGCATGGAGGAACTGGCCCGCTACATCGTCGACGAGGTGCAGGACGTCTATCGCCTGCAAGGCGTGAAGATCAACGACAAGCACATCGAGGTGATCGTGCGCCAGATGCTGCAGAAGGTGCGTGTGCTGGCTCCCGGCGACACACGTCTGCTCGAAGGCGACGTTGTGGAGCGTCCGCGCATCATCGAAGTGAACGAGGAGCTTGACGACAAGGTGGTGATCGCCGCGCGTCACGATTCGAAGTTCAAGAATGGTCAGATCGTGCAGAAGAAGAA
>JAEWVY010000340.1 GCA_023396625.1 Pseudomonadota bacterium
CAACCTCTCCGGCGGCGAAGCCGCGCGCCATGCCGTGGCGCCGCAGAACGCCTACGCGGACGCGGCGACATTCCTGGCGGACCTGCGGGTCATCCAGTCGTCGCTGCACACGCACCACGGCGAGGCGCTGGCCACGCAGCGCCTGCATCCGCTGATCCGGGCCGTCGAAGTCTTCGGCTTTCATCTCGCGACGGTCGATCTGCGCCAGAGCTCCGACCAGCACGAAGCCGTGGTCGCCGAACTGCTGGCGATCGCGCGCATCGAGGCCGACTATGCCGGCCTCGACGAAAGCGCGCGCCAGTCCATCCTGCTGCGCATGCTGGCCGACGCCCGCCCGCTGCGGGTGCCCGGCGCCACCTATGGCGACCAGACGCGCAGCGAGCTCGCCATCTTCGAGACAGCGCGACGCATGCTCGACCTCTATGGCACGCAGGCCATCCGGCACTACATCATCAGCCACACCGAAACTGTCAGCGACCTGCTGGAGGTGCTGTTGCTGCAGAAGGAAACCGGACTGATGCAGGGCACGCTCGACGGCGAGGCCCACAGCCGCCTGATCGTCGTGCCTCTGTTCGAAACCATCGAAGACCTGCGCAACGCCGCCCCGATCATGCGTGCCTTCTACGGCCTGCCGGGCGTGGCCAGACTGATCCAGCGCTCCGGCGCCGAGCAGGACATCATGCTCGGCTACTCCGACAGCAACAAGGATGGCGGCATCTTCACCAGCAACTGGGAGCTCTACCGCGCCGAGATTGCGCTGGTGGCGCTGTTCGACGAACTCTCCAGCACCCATCCCGTCCGTCTGCGCATGTTCCACGGGCGCGGCGGCACCGTCGGGCGCGGCGGTGGCCCCAGCTACCAGGCCATCCTCGCACAGCCCCCGGGAACGGTGCGCGGGCAGATTCGTCTGACCGAGCAAGGCGAAGTGATCGGCTCCAAATACGCCAACCCCGAGATTGGCCGGCGCAACCTGGAAACACTGGTGGCCGCCACACTCGAAGCCACACTGCTGCAGCCCACCCAGCCAGCCACACCCGACTTCCTCGACGCGGCAGCCACCCTGTCGCAAGCCAGCATGCGCGCCTATCGGGCCCTGGTCTACGACACCCCGGGCTTCGAGGACTATTTCTTCAGCGCCACCCCCATCCGCGAAATCTCGGAGCTCAACATTGGCTCGCGACCCGCTTCGCGCAAGGCCACGCACCGCATCGAAGACCTGCGCGCGATTCCCTGGGGTTTCAGCTGGGGTCAGTGCCGGCTCACACTGCCCGGCTGGTACGGCTTTGGCTCGGCGTTTGAGGACTTCCTGAACCGGCCCACCCCCGCAGGCCGCAAGGCCGCCCTGAACCTGCTGCGCAGGATGTATCGGCAATGGCCGTTCTTCCGCACACTGCTGTCCAACATGGACATGGTGCTGGCCAAGAGCGACCTCGCACTGGCTTCGCGCTACAGCGAGCTCGTGGCCGACAAGCGGCTGCGCAGGCAGGTGTTCGGCGCCATCGAGGCCGAGTGGCACCGCACCGCCGACGCGCTCGCGCAGATCACGGGCGAGCACCAGCGGCTGTCCGGCAACGCGGCCCTGGCCCGCTCGATCCGCCATCGCTTCCCCTACATCGACCCGCTGCATCACCTCCAGGTCGAATTGGTACGGCGGTACCGCGAAGGTCTGGCCGATGAGCGCGTACGCCGCGGCATTCACATCTCGATCAATGGCATCTCCGCGGGGATGCGCAACACAGGGTAGAGAAGCCTGGGTGTTCGACGGTTGCGATCCGTGAGCCCCCCCCCTTCCGGGTTATCCTCGTGCCATGAACTCCGCAGAAAAAATCGATACGGCCGTGTTTCCGGTCGCGGGGCTGGGAACCCGCTTCCTGCCCGCCACCAAGGCCTCGCCCAAGGAAATGCTGCCCGTGGTCGACAAGCCACTGATCCAGTACGCCGTCGAAGAGGCCTACGACGCCGGCATTCGGCACATGGTCTTCGTGACCGGGCGCAGCAAACGCGCGATCGAAGACCATTTCGACACGGCCTACGAACTCGAAAACGAACTCGCCGCCGCCCACAAGGACGAGCTCCTCGCCGTCGTGCGCTCGGTGCAACCCGCCGACATGGTGTGCAGCTACGTGCGCCAGCCGCGCTCGCTCGGGCTCGGGCACGCCGTCCTGTGCGCGGAGCATCTGGTGGGCCATGCTCCCTTTGCCGTGCTGCTGGCCGATGACCTGATGACGGGCCCCGCAGGGGGTGCCGGTGTGCTGACGCAGATGGTCGAGGCATTCGGCCGCCTGGGCAGCTCCCTGCTCGCAGTCCAGGAGGTTCCCCTCGACCAGGTTCGCCGCTACGGCATCGTCGCCGGCACCGCACACGGCCCGCAACTCGTGCGAGTGGAAAAAATCGTCGAGAAGCCGGCGCCCGAGGTGGCCCCTTCCCGCATGGGTGTGGCGGGGCGCTACATCCTGACGCCACGCATCTTCACAGAAATCCGCAACCAGCCCACTGGCGTCGGCGGTGAAATCCAGTTGACCGACGCCATTGGCCGGCTGCTCGCGCACGAACCGGTCCACGCCTTCGCCTACCAAGGCAAGCGCTACGACTGCGGCAGCAAGGAAGGCTTCCTGGAAGCCACCGTCGAGCTGGCGTTGCAGCACCCGCAGGTGGGTGCGCAGTTCCGGGCGTATCTGCGCACACTCCAAGCTTGAGGACCACCTGCCACGCCGACGCTCAGCGCCGACGCAGCACGTGGATGAAATCCTCCCCTTCCTCGGTCTGCTCCACAAGCTCGTTGCCCGTCTGACGGGCAAAAGCGCGGAAGTCGCGCACCGAACCGCCATCGGTGGCCACCACCTTGAGCAACTGGCCGCTGCGCATCTCGGAGAGCGCTTTCTTTGCCTTGAGGATGGGCAATGGGCAATTCAGGCCCCGGGTGTCAATTTCCTTGTCGATATCCATGTCGGTGTCCTTCAGCCTCTTTGAAAGAGGTCGATAAATTCCGGTTCACGCCCGCGGCTGCGCAGCCAGTCGGCCAAGGCATAACCCGTGCCGGCGGGCCAGCATTTCACGGCATCGTAATCAAACAGCTTGTACTCCGCCAGTTCGGGGGAAAGCCGCACCTCGCCGTCGGCCACCGCATGGTAGGCAATGATCACCTGATTCATGCGCAGAAACTCATACACACCAATCAGGTTGAGTTCGCCGGTTTCCAGGGCGGTTTCCTCCCGAATCTCCCGCACGATGCCCTCCTGGGGTGACTCACCGGCCTCCATGAAGCCGGTAATCAGCGCGAACCGCCGCCCAGGCCAGGCCGCATTGCGGGCCAGCAGGATCTGGCCACGGTACTGGACCACGGCGGCAAGAACCGGCGTGGGGTTGTTCCAGTGCGTCCATTGGCAGGCGATGCAGCGAAGGCGCTGCCTTTCACCGCCATCCTCCTTCTGGGCGAACAGTTGCAGGGGGGTGGCACAGTTCGGGCAAAAATTGAACCCATGGGTCATGCCGGGAACACCCCGGTGGACAAGTAACGGTCTCCGCGGTCGCAGACGACAAACACGATGGTCGCGTTCTGCGCCGAAGCGGCGATCTGCTGCGCCACCCAGCACGCGCCCGCCGCCGAAATGCCGGCAAAAATGCCCTCTTCCCGCGCCATTCGTCGGCAGGTTTCCTCGGCATCCTCTTGGCTGACATAAACCAGTTCATCGACGGCACGCGGGTCGTAGATCTTCGGCAAATACGCCTGCGGCCACTTGCGAATGCCGGGAATGCGCGACCCCTCGCCCGGCTGGGCGCCGATGATGCGCACGGCCGGGTTTTTCTCTCTCAGGAAGCGCGACACGCCCGTGATCGTGCCCGTGGTGCCCATGGCCGACACGAAATGCGTGATACGCCCGCCCGTCTGCTCCCATATTTCCGGGCCCGTGGTTTCGTAATGGATGCGCGGGTTGTCGGCATTGGCAAACTGGTCGAGCACGTGGCCCTTGCCTTCGCGCACCATCTTGTCGGCCAGATCCCGCGCGTACTCCATGCCGCCGCTGCGTGGCGTCAGAATGAGTTCGGCGCCAAACGCCTTCATCGTCTGCGCGCGCTCGATGGACAGGTCCTCCGGCATGACCAGGACCATGCGGTATCCCCGGATCGCCGCCGCCATGGCCAGCGCGATGCCGGTGTTGCCCGAAGTGGCCTCGATCAGCGTGTCACCCGGCCTGATTTCACCGCGCTCCTCGGCCCGCCGGATCATGGACAACGCAGGTCGGTCCTTCACCGAGCCCGCTGGATTGTTGCCCTCGAGCTTGCCCAGGATCACATTGCCTCGCGCGGAATTCTCCGCAACGCCGATTCGCTGCAATGCCACCAAGGGGGTCTTGCCGATGGCGTCTTCGATGGTGGGATAGTTCATGGACGCACTGTGCCATAATTTTGGCTTCTCTTCCCCCTGTTGCCCGGGTGGTGAAATTGGTAGACGCAGGGGACTCAAAATCCCCCGCCGCAAGGCGTGCCGGTTCGATTCCGGCCCCGGGCACCACCAAGAAAGCAGTTCTGATGCTGCAATTTTGGTAGCACCAATACTGGCGCGCTAATGGAAATGGCGCGACGCGATCTTTGGCGCTGATTTACGCGATCTTTGGCGCTAATTTACGCCGCCTTTGGCGCTGAAATCAGGATCACCCCACCCGACAGACGAAGAAAAGTCCCTCGAGAGTGGCCCGTTTAAAGGAGCAATCCTGCTCTCGGCGCGCCGGCCAGACAACCGTTTGTCTGGCACTACGTCAGCTTGAAGTTGCTGATCAGCACTTCAGCCGCCTCCTGCTTGCTGCTGGCGCTGATGCTGTACCGGGTCTTCACCGCCTCGATGCGGAAGTCCGCGAAGACCTCCCGCACCCCAGGCGTGTCGTTCAGGCTCAGGATGAACTTGCCCTTCACAGCCACCAGAAGGGCCGCCAGGCGCGCGAAATCATCCCGGCTGAACAACCCCTCGCCATAGTCCTTTTCGCAGTCCCAATACGGCGGGTCGATATAGAAAAAAGTGCCCGGCTTATCAAACCGCTGGATGACCTGATCGTAGGGCTTGTTCTCGATGAACACCCGCGCCAGGCGCAGATGGGCTTCGCTCAGGTCCTCTTCGATCCGCAGCAGGTTCAGCCGAGGCGCCCCGGTTGCTGAGATGCCGTAGGTCGGCTTCACGATCCGGGCGCCAAAGCTGGATTTCGCCAGGTAGAAGAACCGAGCCGCCCGCTGGATATCCGTGAGCGTATCAGCGGGCGTTTTAAGAAACCGATCGAACTCGTCACGCGACACCAGCATCCAGCGGAACTGGGCGACCAACTCGGCCAGGTGGAACTTCACGCACCTGTACAGGTTGGTGAGGTCCGAGTTGATGTCGTTGATGATTTCGACCTTGCTTTCCGGCTTTTTAAAGAGCACCCAGGCCGCGCCCGCGAACACCTCGCAGTAGGTCTGGTGAACCGGCATCCTTTCGATGATCCGGTCTGCCAGGCGGCTCTTGCCGCCCAGCCACGCCAAAGGGCTTTTTTGCGTCGTCATTGCACATTGCTTTGTGACGCTCGTGGCGCTCTGGTTTGGGGCTCAGCCCGCTGCGATCAGCGGGACCGGCTCTCCAGTGGTTCAGGCACCCGCAACGCGGGCACTTGATCTCTACGACTCCATCGGCGCGTGCCAGCAGCTTCCGGCATCTGCCACATCTCACTTCCTTCATATCGGCATCACCTATGATTGCCCCGCCTGTACAGGTGACAGGGTCTTCGGTCGATGCCGTGCCTACTCACGGCGGAGGCGTTTGTCCGAGGTGTTGACGCACCGCGAACATTCGCCCTGTCTTTTTGCACGTTGGCGTCGGTGCCACCCCTCGATCACAACGATGCGCTATCCAGCGGCAGGCTGGGAGCCGGCCCCTCGATGACGTTGTCCCGAACGAAGACCCTGGCGCCGATGCTGGCGTCGCCGCGTGCGCGCAGGCGTCCGCCACCCGGCAGATCGATGGTGGCCACGCCGCCGTCCACCGAGGCCACGGTACCCACCTGAAGAGGCCCTGCGCCGAACAAATCAGCCCAGGCCGCGAACGGATTGCGCAGCACGTCACTCATAGCTCAGCACCGCGATCGTCTGCCGTATCGCGGCCTCACCGCCATCGGCCACGGTTGTGGCGCGTACCAGGCCCAGGCGCTGCGCGCCACCATCGTCGGTGTAGCGCACATAGACGCCAGGCTTGATGATGCCGGTCTCCGGCAGGATCGGCAGCGTCAGACGCTGCGCCAACTGCCGCCCCGTGTCGGACAGCGCGGCGATGGCGCGCTGCGCCGCCGCGTCGGGGTGAACCAAGAGCGGATGCACCGCCATCGGCGCCGTCGCGTCAGCGGCTGACGCGGGCTTGTAGCGGTGAAACAGGCTGGTGCCCGGCTCGCCGTGGAGATAGATCGCGTTGTAGTCCGGCTTGCGCACGGCCTCGGTCTCCTCGATGCTGGCCACCCCGGCCGGCAGCTGAAACTGTGGCGCGACCGCAGCCCAGTTCCATGCCGCGTGAGGAAATGCGGGCAGGATGCGCAGCGTGCGCGCCGTGTCGTGGGGCTGAACATAGCCCCCGACCGACCGCGCGATATCGATCAGCGCCGTCGCCCACGATCCATGGTGGGCCCAGGTGCCAGCGGGAACAGGCCAGTCGGTCAGCTGCCAATCGACGCCCCACCCCAGCTGCACGCCGTTGATCGACAACACGTCGTCCACCAGCTGCCTCGCCGTGCGTGCGGCCGGCTGCTGGAACGACAACAGTGGCGCATGCGGCGCCGCAAGCAGCGCGTTGGGGCTACCGCCGCCCAGCGTGATCACCGAACGCGGGAACTGCACAGAGCGGCGCCAGCGCTGCGCCAGCATCCGATAAGGGGCGCCGTTGACCCGCAACTCCAGCTCGACCGGCAGCCCATCGCCCCCGGGCACCACGCGCGACAGCGCCGAGCCCAGTAAATCCACGGAAAACGACCACGTGAACGAATCCATGTCCAGACTCATGCCGAAGCCACCCAACACCGGCAACAACTCATTCGTATCCACCCGCCGCAGCTCGACACTATTCAGCACTCGGTACACCCCGCGCGACACGACCACCACCAGCGCCGGGGGCACTGAACCGCCACCGCCTGCGCCGCACACGAACAGCAAGTCCAACGCAGCCGCAGAGGGGTCAGCGGCGAATCGCAGCACCATGTGCGCCTCTGGCTCATAGCAGCGGGGCCCACGAGGTGGCGACGGCCGCACGCTGATACCGGGACCCGGACCACGGGCCTCCTGCCATCGCACCGCCCACATCCGCGCGCCAGCACCGGCCCAGCCGCTGAACCGGTCGCTTGACGCACCGCAGCCGGCGGCACCTTGCTGCCACCGATCCGCCCTCCCCACAGCCCACGATCTGGCCTGCTCATAGGCGCCGCGCAGATCGACGCCACCCGCAAGCGCACGCTGCCAGCGCGCGGCCACGCCCCACGTATACGGTTGCGCCTGCTGCCAGCGCATCGCCCGTGCCACACCACACACATCGGCCTGCTGCCAGCGCTGCCGCACAAGCGTCGACAGCGCGCGCGCCTGCTGGCCACGCGCTTGCGCGATGACTCCCGTGGCGCGGCCATCCCGCCAGCGCACCGCCTGTGCCGCGCCGCACGCATCGGCCTGCTGCCAGCGTGCCGCGCGCGCCACCCCCGCGCCCAGAGCCTGCTGCCAACGCACCGCCGCGCGCTGTGCCAGAGGGCGGTCCACATTGACGTCGTAGTGCATCCTGACGCCGCCGCGCAGTCCACTGATTCGCCCCTCCGCGCGCAGTGTCGCCGTGGCGTGCACCCGGACCCCGCCGCGCACGCCCGTGACAGCGCCGGCCGCGCGTACGGTGTACTGCGGGCCCGGTGGCGCGGCGCCATCGTCTCCGAACACCAACTCCAGCGGCGCCCGCCCGGGCGCCCCCAGCCAGAGAT
>JAEWVY010000385.1 GCA_023396625.1 Pseudomonadota bacterium
CATCGAAAGTGGTCTGGTCGCTGCTCAGCCCGGCCGCCTTGACCGCCTCTTCGACCCGCGTGCGTGTGCCGCCGTCGATGCGCGCCGTGACCTTGCCCGGAGACACCTGCACCGCCGGCGCCTCGCCAAAAAAATTGGGCAGCGCGTAGATCGCGCCCATCCACAACGCGATCAGGATGATCGCGTACTTCCATGCCGGATAACGGTTCATAACGCGCTTTTTTTCTCGGTTTCAGGTCTGCAGGCGCCGGAAGAGCCCCGCCACCATGCGCCTCCTTGCGCCCGGGACAGGCCGCCGTCAGCCTGCCCGCAGCTTACTTTACTGCGACTTGAGGGTTCCCTTGGGCAGCACCTGCACGACGGCGGCACGCTGCACCTGCACCTCGACACCCGCCGCCACCTCGACCGTGATGAAGGCATCCCCCATCCGGCTCACCTTGCCCAGCAGCCCCCCGCCCGTGACGACTTCATCCCCCTTGGCCAGGGCATCGATCATGGCCTTGTGCTCTTTGGCCTTCTTCATCTGCGGGCGAATCATCACGAAATACAGCACGACGAACATCAGCACCAGCGGCAGCATGCTCATGAGCGAAGACTGCATGTCGCCGCCGGCTGCCGGCGCGGTCTGGGCAAAAGCGGAAGAAATGAACACGGGGGAACTCCACGAAAGAATTGAACGACAGCGCCATGCGGGCCGCGTGGTCAGCGGCGCCGGGCGGGTAACCTGCCATTGTATGCGGCACGCCCCAATGCCCGGCAGACCCTGCGGATTTGCCCCGTGTGGGCCACGCCGATCATCCCGGCCCGGCCCGTTCCATCCCGCGCGGCCGCCGGCTCGGCCATCGGCCTTGTGAACCGGCGTGCCCACCCCGGTCGGACCGCCGGAATCAGGCCACCTTCCGTGCGGGCTGAGGCTCGCGCCACGCCGCCGTCAGGGCATGCCAGCGCTCGCGGGCGGCAGCCAGCTGGCGCGCCTTCACATGGCCGAAGCCGCGAATGTGCTCGGGAATGCGGGCAATCTCCACCGCCGCGGCGTGGCGCTCCACGCTCAAGTCCGGCAGCAGCGCGTCGATGGCCTCGCGGTACTCGGCAATCAACGCCCGCTCGGCCCGGCGTTCGGCCGTCCGCCCGAACAGGTCCAGCGGCGTGCCACGCAGGCCTTTCAGGCGCGCCAGCAGCCCGAACGCCGTGCGCACCCACGGACCGAACGGCCGCTTGACCAGTTCGCCCCGCTCGTTTTTCTTCGCCAGCAGCGGAGGGGCCAGGTGATGGTGCAACGTGTAGGCCCCCTCGAACATGGCGTCGATTTTCGCCAGGAACGCGGGATCGGTGTGCAACCGCGCCACCTCGTACTCGTCCTTGTAGGCCATGAGCTTGAACAGGTAGCGCGCCACGGACTCGGCCAGCGTCGTTTTTGTCGGCACACCGGGCGCGGCAGCAAACGCACGGGCTTCGGCGTCGCGCACCTTGTCGACGAATGCGCGGTACTGCGCCGCATAGGCCGCGTTCTGATAGCCGGTCAGGAACTCGACGCGGCGGGCCACCAGATCCTCCAGCGTTTCCCGTTTCCTGAGCACGATCGGCTGCGCGGGCGCCAGCAGCGCCGCCACCGCGGCGGTATCGTGCGCGGCCAGCCGGCCCCACGCGAAGGCCGCCTTGTTGTGGTCCACGGCCACCGCGTTGAGCTCGATGGCCCGCATCAGCGACGCATGCGCCAGCGGAATCCAGCCGCGCTGCCAGGCGTAGCCCAGGATCATCGGGTTGACGTAGATCGTGTCGCCCATCAGGCGCTCGGCCATGGCCTCGGCATTGAAACAGCCGACACCCGCCTCGCCCACCGCGCGCGTGATCTCGGCCACGCAGGCGTCCGAGGGGTTCTGCCAGTCGGCGTTTTTCACGAAGGCCGCCGTGGGCGTGCTCCAGGCATTGAGCGCGACGTGCGTGCGCCCCTCCTGCATGCGCAGCACGGTTTCCTTCGACGCGGTCACGATGGGGTCGCAGCCAATGACCAGGTCGGCGGCGGCCATGCTGACGCGCGTGGTGCGGATGTCGTCCTGCGTGGCGCCGATCAGCACATGGCTCCAGGTGGAGCCCCCCTTTTGCGCCAGCCCCCCCGCGTCCTGCGTGACGTTGCCTTTGCCCTCGATGTGCGCGGCCACGCCCAGCAACTGGCCGATGGTGATGACCCCCGTGCCCCCCACGCCGGCCACGACGATGCCCCAGGCGTGTTCGAGCGTCGGGGCCACGGGCTCGGGCAGGCCGTCCGGCACGGCCGGCGCGGCGGCCGTGCCCTTGGCCGTTTTCCTGGGCTTGCCGCCCTCCACGGTCACGAAGCTCGGGCAGAACCCCTTGACGCAGGAATAGTCCTTGTTGCAGGTGCTCTGGTTGATCTGCCGCTTGCGGCCGAATTCGGTCTCCAGCGGCTCGACGGAAAGGCAGTTGGACTGCACGCCACAGTCGCCGCAGCCCTCGCACACCAGCTCGTTGATGACCACGCGCCTGGCCGGGTCGACCAGCGCGCCACGCTTGCGGCGCCGACGCTTTTCGGTGGCGCAGGTCTGGTCATAGATGATGATGGTGGTGCCCTTGATCTCGCGGAACTCGCGCTGGATCGCGTCCAGCCGGTCGCGGTGCGCGATCGCGATGCCCTCGGGCAGCCCCCGGACGCCGGCATATTTTTCAGGCTCGTCGGTGACGATGGTGATTTTCGCCGTCCCCTCGGCACGCATGCTCTGCGCGATCTGCACCACGCTGTGGCCCTCGGGGCGCTCCCCGACCTGCTGGCCGCCGGTCATGGCCACGGCGTCGTTGTAGAGGATCTTGTAGGTGATGTTCACCCCCGCCGCGATGCTCTGGCGAATGGCCAGGATACCGCTGTGGAAGTAGGTGCCGTCCCCCAGGTTGGCGAACATATGCTGCTCGGAGGAGAACGGCTGCTGGCCGATCCAGGGCACGCCCTCGCCCCCCATCTGCGTGAAACCGATCGTGGCACGGTCCATCCAGATGGTCATGAAGTGGCAGCCAATGCCCGCCATCGCGCGGGAGCCCTCGGGCACGCGGGTGCTGGTGTTGTGCGGACAACCCGAGCAGAACCAGGGCAGGCGGTCGGCCGGCGCGTGCAGCGTCTGCATCGCGCTGTCCTTGGCGCGCAGCACGGCCAGGCGCGACTGCATGCGTGCGGCGATGTCGCCATCCACGCCCAGCCGGGTAAGCCGTCTGGCAATGGCCTCGGCGATCAGTGCCGGCGACAGGTCGGCGTTGGCCCGCAGCAGGGTGTTGGCCGTGGGGTTGGGCATGGACCACTCGCCCCCCGAATGGTCATCGCCCACCTCGTCGAACTTGCCCAGCACGTTCGGACGCACGTCGGGGCGCCAGTTGTAGAGCTCCTCCTTGAGCTGGTACTCGATGACCTGGCGCTTTTCCTCCACCACCAGGATCTCCTGCAGACCGGTGGCGAACTCACGCGTGAGCTGCGCCTCCAGCGGCCAGACCACGCCCACCTTGTGCAGGCGGATGCCGATGCGCCGGCAGGTGGCGTCGTCCAGCCCCAGGTCCAGCAGCGCCTGGCGCGTGTCGTTGTAAGCCTTGCCACTGGCCATGATGCCGAAGCGGTCATTGGGGCCCTCGATCACGTTGTGGTTCAGCCGGTTGGCCCGGATGTAGGCCAGCGCCGCGTACCACTTGTAGTGCATGAGCCGCGCCTCCTGCTCCAGCGCGGCGTCGGGCCAGCGGATGTGCAGGCCACCGGGAGGCATCTGGAAATCGGTGGGAATGACGATGTTCACACGCGCGGGATCGATCACGGCCGTTGCGCTGGATTCGACGATCTCCTGGATGGTCTTCATGCCCGACCAGACCCCGGCGAAGCGGCTCATCGCGAACGCGTGCAGACCCAGGTCGAGGATTTCCTGCACCGACGCCGGGAAGAACACCGGCGTGCCGCAGGCCTTGAAGATATGGTCGCTCTGGTGCGCGGCGGTGGAGCTCTTGGCCACGTGGTCGTCGCCCGCCACGGCGATCACGCCGCCCCAAGGCGTGGTGCCCGCCATGTTGGCGTGCTTGAACACGTCCGAACAGCGGTCCACGCCCGGCCCCTTGCCGTACCAGATACCGAACACGCCGTCGAAGCGGTTCGATCCGGGCGGCGCGAAGCCCAGCTGCTGCGTGCCCCACAGCGCCGTAGCGGCCAACTCCTCGTTCACGCCCGGCTGGAACACGATGTTCTGCGCCTTGAGGTAAGCCGCCGCTTTCTGCAGCGCCTGGTCATAGCCGCCCAGCGGCGAGCCGCGGTAGCCGCTGATGAAGCCCGCCGTGTTTTTGCCCACCAGGGCGTCGCGCTGACGCTGCAGCATGGGCAGCTTGACCAGCGCCTGCACCCCGCTCATGAAGGCACGCCCGTGGTCGAGCGCATATTTGTCATCAAGGGTGACGGTCTCCAGCGCGCGGCGGATGGACTCGGGTAGCGGGGCGTTCATGGCAACAGGTCTCCAGTCGTTGTCGGACGGCCTTGTGGGCCGGTCGGGGCGGCGCGGCACGCCCCGTGTGAGGGCGCGGACACCAGATGCATGCAAAGTGTAGGTGGGCTCGGCCGATATGTCTTTTCTTTTCATGCGCCATTTAGGCTAGGATGCGCAAGATTCTTTCTCCTGAAGGCCATTTTTGGAGT
>JAEWVY010000400.1 GCA_023396625.1 Pseudomonadota bacterium
CCTGGCGCGACGGTCCAATGCAGGCGAACGGTTTTTCCATCGACAACCGAGGCTGAAAATGCGATGGCCTGATCGGGGGGCAAAAATTCATCGGCCTTCACTGTGCCGACCCACAAACTGGCCAGGATCGACAGGCACAGCAGCCAACTGTGTTTCCAGCGGATCAAAAACAACATGGCAAGTCCTCATGAAGGTGGAAGGACGTATTGGAGCATAAAAATGGGAAAAATTCCCAAATTTAGCAACTGGTTTCAAACTTCATGAGCGCATTCAACGGATCTCGGGCCGATGTGCCCAGGGGCGTCGCCTTGGACGTGTCGGCTTTTCACCCAATACCAGGCCAAGTCCCCTAAACTTGGCCGTTCACCTGCTCTGCGCTCGTGGCTCGCGAGAGCCATGTCCAACTTGCTGCCATGAAAACTGCCCTTGTCCTGAATGGACCCAATCTGAACCTGCTGGGAACACGTGAACCTGGCATCTATGGCGCGGCCACGCTCGCCGACGTCGAGAAGCTGTGCGAACAAGCTTGCGCCTCGCATGGGCTGCGACTTGATTTCCGTCAGAGCAACCATGAGGGGGTGCTGGTCGACTGGCTCCATGAAGCGGGTCGGGCGCAGGCGGCAGGCGCCCTCGCCGGGGTCATTCTCAATGCCGGGGCCTATACCCACACCAGCGTCGCGCTGCACGACGCGATCAAGGGAACCGGCGTGGTGGTCATCGAATTGCACATCAGCAACGTGCACGCCCGGGAAGCCTTTCGCCATCACAGTCACATCTCGCCGGTGGCGACGGCCGTGATGGCGGGGTTTGGCGTCAAGGGATACCCGCTGGCGATTGCTGGGCTGGCCGCGATGCAGACGGGCTGAGCCATGTATGTCGGGCCCGAGCCGCCCGAGGTGGGCCGCCTGCGAAGATTGGCTTTCAGGCACGAACAGGCCATGGCGGATGGCGGGCGCATGGTCTGGCACCGCTGGGGGGAAGAACTCGGTCAGGCAGCCCGCGACCAACCGCCAGTGGTGCTCCTGCACGGTGGCAGTGGCAGCTGGACGCACTGGGTGCGGAACATCGATGCGCTGGTGGCGTCGGGGCGACGCGTGTGGGCCGTCGACCTGCCTGGATTCGGCGAGTCGGACCCGCCGGCCCGCGGGCATGACGCCGATGCGCTGGTCGAACCGTTGGCTTCGGGGTTGGCGGCGCTGTCGGGTCAGGAAGCGTGCGACCTTGTCGGCTTTTCGTTTGGTGGCTTGGTGGCGGGTTTGCTGCTGTCGGCGCACCCGACGCTGGCCCGGCGTCTGGTTCTCGTGGGTGCGCCGGCCATGGGCCTGGCCTCCGGACCGCGGCCAGATCTCAGGGGATGGCGTCATCTGGAAGATCGAAGGCAACAGATGGATGTGCATCGCCAGAACCTGGCGGCGTTGATGCTGCACGACATTTCACGGATCGATGGACTGGCCCTGCAGATTCACTTGCACAATGTGTCGCGGGACCGCATGCCACGACGGCGGCTTTCGCGTTCGGATATTCTGGCCCGCTCATTGCCCGGCCTGGCGTGTCCGGTTCACGCGATCTATGGCGCGCACGACGCGCTTTACGCGGGCGTGTTTGAGGCGCTGGCTGCGACATTCACGGCGGTCAGCCAGGACTTTCGGGGCATGACCCTGATTCCCGGCGCGGGTCATTGGGTCCAGTTCGAACGCGCCGATGCTTTCAATGCCGCGCTGGGCGGGATGTTGACGGGGTGAGTGGCCGCCGGAATGGCCTGATGCTCAGGTGGGGCAAGCCAACGCGCGCAGAATTCACCTGCCCCGATCACATGGTGCGGGGTGCCGGAATCAACCCATGGAGTCTCCGTTCATGTCCCTGGAACCTCTCCAACCCACGCTGTTCGTCTCGCATGGCTCGCCCATGTTCGCCCTTGAGCCGGGCATCACGGGACCGGCTTTGGGCGAATGGGCGCGGGCTTTGCCTCACAAGCCCAGCGGTATCGTACTGATGTCCCCACACTGGATGGCGGAGGCCCCTCTGGTCATGACCCATGCCACACCGGCGACCTGGCATGATTTTGGCGGCTTTCCGGACCCCTTGTACCGTCTGCAATATCCGGCACCTGGCGATCCGGGGCTGGCACGCAAGGTGTTGAGCCTTTTCCGTGAAGCTGGCCTACCTGCGGGAGAAGACCCCCGGCGGCCATTCGACCATGGGGCCTGGGTGCCGCTGAGGCACCTGTTTCCTGCGGCGGATATTCCCGTGGTGCAAGTGGCCCTGCCTGCCCATGCCGACGCCGGGGAGGTGTGGGCGATGGGACATGCGCTTGCCAAATTGCGCGCGGCGGGCGTCTTGTTTGTCGGCTCCGGGAGCATGACACACAACCTCGCGGAATTTTTCTCGGGTGATCGGGAGCCTGCGCCCTACGTCGATGCCTTCAGTCGATGGGTGGAGGCCATCGTGACGCGTGGAGACCGCGCCACGCTGCTCGACTACCGCGCGCAAGCCCCCCACGCGCGACGCGCGCACCCCACCGAAGAGCACTTTCTGCCCATCTTTTTCACATTGGGTGCGGCAGGTTGGGGCGAGGACGGGGCGCTACCGGTCGAGGTCATCAGCCGCGAAGTCATGTATGGACGTCTCGCAATGGATGCCTTTGCCGTCGGCTCCGTTCAGCCGGGCTGACTGACAAGGAACGATCCACCGGTGCGGGACAGGCTCCCTGCCCGGCCAGCCGCAGGGGGGGACTGGTGCCTCAGCCGCGAACCCGGGTGGTGATGGTGGCGATGCGCTGGCCGAACAGGCGTGCCGTCTCCAGGTCGCCCGGCAACATCTCTGTCGGTGAAGCGTCCGATGGCGATTGCGCCATGGCACCAGTAAATGACGCAAGGTAGTTGACGTCGTTGCGCTGCGCGGCCTTGCTGTTGGCGGGCATCATGCCCGTGCCAACCCAGATGCCTCCATGCTGCATGGCCAGTGTGCACAGGGCTTGCAGCGTGGCGAGCTTGTCGCCATTGATCGAGGCACTGTTGGTGAAGCCAGCGAATACCTTGTCCTTCCATTGTTGGGTGAACCAGGCCTTGGACGACGCGTCGGCGAACTTCTTGAATTGCCAGCTGACGCTGCCCATGTAAGTGGGGCTGCCCATGATGATGGCGTCGGCGCTGGCCAGCGTATCCCAGCCGCCTTCGGGCAGATTGCCTTCGGCGTCGATGGGCACGAGCTGTGCGTTGGCACCTTCGGCGACCGCCTGCGCCATGCGCAGGGTATGACCATAGCCAGAATGAAAAACAACGGCGATTTTTGCCATGATGGACTCCTTGTGGTGGTGAAAATTGAAAACAGGGGGGGACGCAATGGCGTTCGCGCCTTTGCCAGTCAGGGGGCCAGGTCGAACACCAGCACTTCGGCATCGCGGCCATCCGACAGCGCCAGGTGGGGTTCATCCGCCAGCTGCGCAGCGTCGCCGCCGCGCAGCTGTTCGCCATTGACGGTGAGTTCCCCGCGGACCAGGTGGACATAGGCCTTGCGCGCCGGATCGAGGGCCAGCGTGGCGTTTTCAGGGCCATCGAACAGCCCCGCGAACAGACGGGCATCGGCGTGCACGGTCACGGCGCCCTGGCCACCGTCCGGCGAGGCCACGAGTCGCAGGCGGCCGCGCTTTTCGACATCGGGAATGGATTTCTGTTCGTAACCTGGGTCGATCCCTGTTTCGCTGGGAAGAATCCAGATCTGGAGCAGGTGCGTGGTCTGGTCTGCGGCGTGGTTGAACTCGCTGTGTGTCACGCCCCGGCCCGCGCTCATGCGCTGCACGTCGCCGGAGGGAATGGTCTCGACATGGCCCATGCTGTCGCGGTGCGCCAGCTCACCCGACAGCACGTAGCTGATGATCTCCATGTCACGGTGTCCATGGGTGCCGAAGCCCTTGCCTGGGGCGATGTAGTCGTCGTTGATGACGCGCAGGTTGCCCCAGCCCATGTGGTTGGGGTCGAAATACTCGGCGAATGAAAAACTGTGATGAGACTGGAGCCAGCCATGATCGGCATGGCCGCGGTCCTGGGATCTGCGCAGGGTCAGCATGGAAATGCTCCTTTCATGTGTTCATGACTTTAGGGCGCACCACGGCCTGATCGATCGACGGCGTTTGATGGCATCATTCGAAAAATTTGATTTGAATTGCGCTTTCAATGCAAATACCCCGTGACGCGCTGACACCGGATGCCTTGGGCCTTTTGCAATCCATTGCCGAGGCGGGCAGCTTTGCGGCGGCGGCGCGCGAGCTGGGCGTGGTGCCCAGTGCCCTGAGCTATCGCGTGCGCCAGATCGAAGAGGCACTCGATGTGTTGCTGTTCGATCGCAGCTCGCGGCAGGCCCGGCCTACGGCGGCCGGCGCCGAGCTTTTGCGCGAGGGCGCGCGTCTGTTGCGCGAAATGGACGCGGTGGCCAACCGCGTCAAGCGCGTGGCCACGGGCTGGGAGTCGCAGTTCACGGTGGCGGTGGACGGCATCATCAGGCTGGCCACGGTCATGGAACTGAGCGAGGCCTTCCTGGCACCTGCGCCCACGACGCGGCTGCGCATCCGCCACGAAGCCCTCTCGGGCACGCTGGAGGCCCTGATGTCCGGGCAGGCGGACCTGGCCCTGGGCGTGAGCACCTTGCCGGGGCTGCCGCCGGATGTGCAGCACGGACTGCTGGGGCGGGTCCGTTTCGTCTACGCGGTGGCTCCCCATCATCCGCTGGCCCGTCAGGCCGAGCCGCTCACCGAGGACATGCTGCTGCGCCACCGGGCTGTCGCCGTGGCCGATTCAGTGCATCGTGGCAGTGGGTTGACTTTCGGGTTGCTTGGGGGACAGGACGTGTTCACCGTGCCCTCCATGGCGCTGAAACTCGACGCGCAACTGCGCGGCATCGGGGGGGGATTTTTGCCGGAAAGCCTGGCGCGCCCCTACATCGAGACCGGGCGGCTCGTCGAGCGAGTCGCGCAACATCCGCCGCGCGTGGTGGTGGCTCACTATGTCTGGCGCGCCCCGCAGGGCGCGCCGATGGGGCGGGCCCTGCAATGGTGGCTGGACCAGCTCGAATCGCCACGGACGCGCGCTGCGCTGCTGGGCGAGGGGCTGACGGTGTAGAGTGCATGCCATGCCCGGCAC
>JAEWVY010000421.1 GCA_023396625.1 Pseudomonadota bacterium
GGCGCGTACCACCTCGCGCGGGCCGTCCTCCGCCAGCGGCATGGTGGGACGATCGGTGCCCAGTGCGTCGGCGGCATTGGCCAGCACGTTCAGCGGCCGTGTGGCGGCGCGCACGGCCCAGGCACACAGGCTCACCAACAATGCCAGCTGCAGAGCCAGCGCGCCCAGCACCCAGGGCGAGATCTGCATCCGGGGCTCGTCCATGTCGACAGTCAATGGCGTGCCGTCCGCAAGGCGCAACTGCAAGCGTAGCTCGGTGCCGGGTACGCCGGGATCGATCACCTGGACTGTGCGACCAGGTGGCAGTTTTGCTGTCACGGCGCTGGTGATCTGACGGGCCATGTCGGACGGGTCTTCGGGTGCGTCGAGCGGTGCGGTCAGTGCAAACCGGTAATTGCGGCGCGCCAGCCGCTTCGCCCACTGCGCGCGCTCCGTGGCCGGCAGGCGTTCCAGCATCGCGACGGAGCTGGCCACGTCGCTTGCCAGGTAAGAGACCATGACGCGCCGCATGGTCATGCTGCGCTCGGTCAGCGCGAGCGCGAAGGTCAGTGCGTGTGCGAGCGCCAGGCCCAGCGCCAGTACCAGCAGGATGCGCCCGAACAGCGAACGCGGCCACCAGCGCAGGCTCATCACGCCGTCCCCGGCGCGATGGTCCGCGCGGGCTGCTGCACATCGGCGCAGAATACGTAGCCTTCGTTGCGCACCGTCTTGATGTAGCGCGAGCCGCGCGCACCATCGCCCAGCCGCTGGCGAATGCGGCTCACCAGAAGGTCGATGGAGCGGTCGAACACATCGGCGTCGCGCCCCTGGGTGAGCTGCAGCAGTTGATCACGCGTGAGCACGCGCTGCGGATGCTCCAGCAGCACGCGCAGCAGGCGATATTCAGCACCAGAGAGCGCCACTACCGCGCCCGAGGCATCAAGCAAGTGGCGCGCCGTGGTGTCCAGCCGCCAGGCGCCGAAGGCCAGCTCGCGCGCGGGCTCGGCCACCGCCATGTTGGGCGGCAGCATGCGCGTGCGCCGCAGCACCGCATGGATGCGCGCCAGCAGCTCACGCGCGGCAAAGGGTTTGGCCAGATAGTCGTCCGCGCCAAGTTCCAGGCCCAGGATGCGGTCTGCTTCGTCACTGCGAGCGGTGAGCATGACGATGGGCAGCGGCGACGAGCCCGGGCTGCGCAACTCTCGGCACAGGGTGATGCCATCGGTGCCGGGCAGCATGAGGTCCAGTACCAGCAGGTCGATGCGCTGTGTGGCCAGCACCTCGCGCATCTGCCGGCCGTCCGCCGCCACGCTCACCTGCAGGCCCTGCCGGTGCAGATATTCAGCGGTCAACTCGCGGATGCCGGCGTCGTCATCGACGATCAGGATGTGGTCTTGCGAAGGTGGCGTCGTCATGGCGGTGATTCTCCTGCCTGAGCGCCGGCGGTGGGGACAGGCGCTGGGGCTGTATGTATCTGAACTTGTCTGGCTACGCGACGGACAAACACGCATACCAAAAAGCTCTCGCGGGAAATATCGCCGATACGTCGGCTGGCTTCAATGCGGTCTTCCTGAACTTCACGAGGACCTTGCCATGAACCCATCACTCGCCGTGGCCGCTCTGCTGGCCCTGGGCTTTGCGCATGCCGCCGGCGCGCAGGAGGCAGTACCAGCAGCGCAGCCCACATCAACCGCAGCCACCCCCAAAGCGCCGCTGGGCCGCTGGATCACCGAAAGCGGCAACCTGGAGGTGAGCATCGCACCCTGTGGGGCCGCCGGCAGCGGTGGCAGTAGCGCCGGCGTCCTGTGCGGCAAGGTGGTGCGCGTGCTGGCCAACCGCTCGATGGGCACACCCGGCGCCGACAGGGTCGCCGCCGACGCGCGGCCGGCGCTGGGCATGACCCTGCTCTCGGGCTTGCGTCCGAGCGATGGCGGTGGCAGCGAATACCAGGGCGAAATCTACAACCGCGAGAATGCCAAGACTTACCGCGCAACGCTCACACCCGCCGAACCAGACCAGCTGCTGGTGCGCGCCTATGTAGGCATTCCGCTGTTTGGCAAGACGCAGGTGTGGCGCCGCCCGGGGGCGGAGCATGGGGGCGCGCAATGACGTCCACCTCGCCCTGGCTGGCCGTGGCCGCCGGCATATTCACCGTGGGCGCGCCCTGCGTGCTGCCCATGTTGCCTGTGGTATTGGGGGCTTCGGTGGCCGGCAGTGGTGGCCCATCGCAGCGCACGCGTCCGCTGTTCATTGCGCTGGGCTTCGCGCTGTCGTTCGCCGTTGCGGCGCTGCTTTTCAACAACTTCACACAGGTGCTTGGCGTGTCGCAGGAGGGTTTGCGCCGGTTCGCCGCGGTGATGCTGCTGGTGTTTGGCGCGCTCACGGTGTGGCCCCGGCCGTTCCAGTGGCTCAGTCTGCACACAGGTGGCGTGCTCAGCCGCCTGTCCAGTCTTGGCTCGGGCAACTCGGCGGGCAACTGGGGCGGGCTGTTGCTGGGCCTGAGCCTGGGCGCCGTCTGGACGCCCTGTGCCGGGCCTGTGCTCGCCTCTATCCTCACGCTCATCGCCACCGAGCCCGCCGGCACGGGCACCGCCGTGCTGCTGCTGGCCTATTCCACCGGCGCGGCGCTGCCCATGCTGGCCATTGCATACGGCGGCCAGGCTGCGGCCAACCACGTGCGCCGCGTCTCCCGCCATGCGCACTGCCTGCAGCAGGCTTTTGGCGTGGTGGTCATCGCCGTGGCGCTGTCCATGCTGTTGGAGGTCGATGGCCAGGTCATCGCCTGGTTGTCGCGCTTCTATCCCTCGGGCTGGGGTGGGCTGTAAGGGCCTGCCGCAAGGAGTCGTCACCATGACATCGCAAGCTTCCTCATCTGCTTCCTTCCTGCTACGGCGCCGCTCGTTCCTGGCGTCCGCGGCTTCCGTGGCTGCCGCCTTGGCGGCACCCGCGCCGAGCCACGCTGCAGGCCCTGCCGTTCAGGCTGCCGCGCTGCCTGACTTCGGCGCCGCACCCGAGTTCACCGGCATCGAGCGTTGGTTCAACTCCGAGCCACTGAGTCTGGCCCGGCTGCGGGGCCGCGTGGTGCTGGTGGATTTCTGGACTTATGCCTGCATCAACTGCATCCACACCCTGCCTCATGTGAACCGCTGGGCCGAGCTTCACACCCCCCAGGGCCTCACGGTGGTGGGTGTGCACACGCCCGAGTTTCCGTTTGAGCGATCGGCCAGCAATGTCGAGGCCGCGATGCGCCGCTACGGCGTGAAGCACGCGGTAGCGCAGGACAACCGCTATGGCACCTGGAAAGCCTACGGTAACCAATATTGGCCTGCGACCTACCTCATCGATGCGCAGGGCCGCATTCGCTACAAGCACTTTGGCGAAGGCGAGTACGAGCGCACCGAGAGCGTGATCCGCGCGCTGCTGGCGGTCCGGGATTGATGCGTCCGCGGCCGCCCTGCGTTCATTCCGCTTCTATCCCCCTCTTCACGCACGCTTCGGAGACCTTGTAGCCATGCGCCACTTTGGGATGCCCGCGTAGGGGTCGATTCCAGCGACGGCCAGCAATGGCCAAGGCGGTGCGCTGAGTCTCCGCCCTGGGTGCAGTGCCAAGCTCGGGGGG
>JAEWVY010000075.1 GCA_023396625.1 Pseudomonadota bacterium
CCGCCGCGACCACGCCGAGCTGAGCTACCTCGCCGCGCGGGCCATTGTCTTCAACACCTTCGAGTTGGTGCGCAGGTATTTTTCGGCCCGCCCGATGGTGAGCCGTTGATTCGCCGGGCGGCTTGCCCGACTTGCGCCCCCGCGCCTTCCGGCAAGCTGGACAGACGCAAGTGCCGGGTCGCGGCGGGTGCTCTGGGATAATCCCCCGCCATGAGCGGCAACACTTTTGGCACCCTGTTCGCGGTCACCAACTTTGGAGAATCCCATGGGCCGGCCATCGGCTGCGTGATCGACGGCTGCCCGCCGGGCATGGCCTTGAGCGTGGCCGACATCCAGCCCGACCTGGACCGCCGGCGCCCCGGTACCAGCAAGTTCGTCACCCAGCGCAACGAACCCGATGCGGTGGAGATCCTCTCCGGCGTCTACGAAGGCCGGACCACCGGCACGCCGATCTGCCTGTTGATCAGGAACACCGATCAGCGCAGCAAGGACTACGGCAATATTCTGCAGACCTTCCGTCCGGGCCATGCCGACTACAGCTACTGGCGCAAGTACGGCATCCGTGATCCGCGCGGCGGCGGCCGCTCGTCGGCCCGCCTGACGGCGCCCATGGTGGCCGCCGGCGCCGTGGCCAGGAAATGGCTGCGCGAGCAGTTCGGCACCGAGTTCCGCGGCTGCATGGTGCAGATCGGCGAAATCGCCATCCCGTTCGAGTCCTGGTCGCACGTGCCGAACAACCCGTTTTTCGCACCGGTGGCCGATGTGTCGGCACTGGAAGCCTACATGGAGGCGCTGCGCAAGTCCGGCGATTCCTGTGGTGCGCGTCTGCGCGTCACGGCGACAGGCATGCCCGTGGGGCTGGGCGAGCCCCTGTTCGACAAGCTCGACGCCGACATCGCCTACGCCATGATGGGCATCAACGCCGTCAAGGGGGTGGAGATCGGCGCCGGCTTTGCGGCCGTGGCCGACAGGGGCAGCACCCATGGCGACGCGCTGACGCCACACGGTTTCCACGGCAACAAGGCCGGCGGTGTGCTGGGTGGCATCAGCACCGGGCAGGACCTGGAAGTGTCGCTGGCCATCAAGCCCACCAGCTCTATCCTGATCCCGCGCCCGTCCATCGACGTGGAAGGTCACGGCACCGAGGTCGTCACCAAGGGCCGGCACGATCCCTGCGTGGGCATCCGTGCCACGCCCATCGCCGAAGCGATGCTCGCCCTGGTGGTGATGGAGCATGCGCTGCGCCATCGCGCCCAGTGCGGTGATGTCCGGCTCGGGGTGGCCGCGATTCCCGCGTCGGCAGACTGAGCGCCGGTATTCCACGATGCCGGAGCGACGCCAGGCCCTGCGGCCTTTTTCTGCACTTTCCGCCAGCTATTTCGCGCACATCGGCTTTTTCAATCCCTATCTGCCGCTATGGCTCAAGGAGTTGGGATACGGGCTGTTCGCCATCAGCGTGCTGACATCGGTTCAGGCCGCCACGCGCCTTTTCGCGCCCTACGGCTGGGGCTGGCTGAGCGACCACACGGGTGAACGGGTCAAGCTGCTGCGTTACGGCGCCACGGTCGCGCTGCTGGCTTCGCTGGCGCTCTGGCTGCCGCTGGGACCTGTCTGGCTCGGGCTGGTGCTGCTGGTGATGTTCACCCACACCAGTTCGATGATGCCGATGAGCGAGGCGGCGATGGCGCATCTGGTGAGCCTGGGAGGCGCATTCGATCCCAAGCGTTACGGGCGGGTGCGGCTGTGGGGGTCGCTGGGCTTTCTGGTCACGGTATTTGCGGCGGGCGGATGGTTCGAGCGTTTCGGCATGGGGAGTTTTCCCGCCTGGACGGTGTTGACCCTGGTGGCTGTGACGCTGAGCGTGTGGTGGCTGCCGGATCTCAAGGAAGCCTTGCCCGCGCACGAGCGCAAGGTGTCGGTGCTGCCGGTGTTGCGTCAGCCCGTGGTGCGGTGGTTTTTTGCGGCAGCCTTTTTCCACGTGCTCTCGCACATCGGTGTGTACGTGTTCTTTTCCTTGTACCTTGACTCGCTGGGGTACGGCAAGACCATGATCGGCGTGCTCTGGGCGGTTTCCGTGGTCGTGGAGATTGGCTGGTTCTACACGCAGGCGCGCTGGTTGTCCCGGCTCAGCCTGTCGGGGTGGCTGGTGCTGTGTTCCGCGGCCATGGTGGTGCGCATGGGCCTCACGGCATCGGCGGCCAGCCTGCTGGCTGTCCTGCTTGTGGCCCAGGCGTTGCATGCATTGACGTTCGCGGCCCACCACACGGCCTGCATTGCGCTGTTGTCGCACCATTTCCCGGGGCGACTGCGTGGTCGGGGACAGGCGCTGTACACCGTGGCCGCCTATGGGTTCCCCGGAGTGCTGGGTGGGGTTTTAGGTGGATTTTTGAGCTCGAAATACGGCTTATCCAGCGTCTTCTGGTTCTCTTGTGCTACAAGTTTGGTAGCGATGTTTTGCGCCGTCGGGGTCTGGAAAATTCAGCACCACGGGGTTCGCGCGCAGCCGTAGTCGGGGCCCGGCTGATGCCCAGGGCACCCTGGAGTCGGCTCTCCAGGGTTCCATAAAAAAAAGCCCACCCCAAAGGGTGGGCCGGACTCCGGAGGGGGTTACCCGGTCAAAGCGGCGTGGCGATGAAAGCCGCAATGTTGCTGAGGTCGGCCGAGCTGAGTTTGCCGGCGAGCATCCCCATACCGCCAGTATTGTTGGTGATGGCGCTCTGGATCTTCGACGGGTTGTTCGCGCCTTTGTCGATTTTGTTGGAGGACGGCGGCATGCCGTGGCAGGCCTGGCAGTTGGCCGCGTAGAGCGGTTTGCCGAGTTGCGCCGGGGACGGTGCCGGTGCGGGAGCAGGTG
>JAEWVY010000109.1 GCA_023396625.1 Pseudomonadota bacterium
CAGGGAATGCAACGCGGCCGCACCCAGACGAGGGGGCAGTTCGGGCAACAGACGCGCACCGTCGTGCACCAGGGTCACGCCGATTTCCCGCGGCTGGGCATGCGGGTAATAGCGCTGAATGCTGTGCAGGCAATCGATCAGTTCACCCGCCACCTCCACACCCGAGAAGCCGCCGCCGACCACCAGAAACTGTCCCAACAGGCGGCGTTTTGCGGCGTCGGCCTCCAGCTCCATGGCGGCCAGACGGCGCAGCACGCTGTTGCGAATCTCCATGGCGTCGCCCACGGTTTTCAGCGGCAAGGCGTGCTCGGCCATGCCCGGTATGAAATCCAGGCGCGCCCGGTTGCCGAAGGCCAGGATCAGATGGGCATAGCCAATCTGCGTGTTGCCCGCCAGACTGGCGCAGCTCAGGGTTTGTTGCACAGCATCGATCTCGGTGACGCGCCCCATGACGAAGCGGTGTCCTGCGCGCATGTCCAGAATCTCGCGCAGCGGCGCCACCACGTGCTCCGGAAAAATGGAGGCCCCCATGGCCTCGGGCAGCATGGGGTTGAAGGTGGTGTAGCTCTCCTCGCTGACCAGCACCAGGGCGTACCCGGGAGGCAGGCGGTCCTGCAAGTGCCGCGCCACGGTGGTGCCCGCGAAGCCGCCCCCAACGACCACGATGTTGCGTTTTTCGGCGCTCTTGCTCATGCTGCCTGACGCGCAAAGTCGTGGATCACGAAGCCGTCCTTGGGATCGACCGGATGCCGCCAGGGCGCGGCGCCGATGGCGCGCTGGGTGTCTTCGTAGCCGGCCTGCCAGCGTGTATGAATGCCCTGGGCGCTGAAGTCGATGTCCTTGGTCTGATCTTCGCCGGCCACCCGCGGAGCCACCATGTTGATCACGTGCATGGTGGTGCCGCAGCCCCAGCAGGTCAGCTCCTTGACCGCGGCACTGTGGCGTGTCTTCTCAGGAAGATGCTGTTCCAACTCGCGAATGATGTGCCGCAGCTTGTGAATTTTCTGGTGGCTGGCGATGTGACTGTGGGCGCGACTGGAGAACTGGATGTCCTTTTGCCGTTCGTTGATCTGCCACAGACTCTCGGGTTCCGGTCCATCCGGATTCCATAGTTGAACGGTAAAAATGGTCGAATCGCGGCGCGGGTTCTCGTCCAGCACCACTTCCACCGGCGTGTTCGAATAGATGCCGCCATCCCAGTAGGGTTCGCCGTCGATGCGCACCGCCGGGAATGCGGGCGGCAACGCACCCGAAGCCAGCACATGATCCACCGACAGCCGCTCACGCTTGCTGTCAAAGTAGCGCATGCGCCCGGAACTGGCCTGCACCGCTCCCACCGTAAGCCGGGTCTGCTTGCTCTGCAGATAGTCCAGGTCTATGAGGTCGTCCAGGGTTTCGCGCAACAGGTCCGTGGTGTAGTACGAGGCGTGCTCTATGCCCAGTCGAGCGTTTTGACCCAGCAGCGCCTGCGGATTCGGCGCAAAGAAACCGGGTATGCCGTGCAGCAGGACATTCATGTTGGTGACAGCATGGCCCAACGGTCCCAGCAAGGCACCAAATGGGTTGTTCCGGTTCAACTCCATGCGGTCCCAGAATTGGTGCAGGCGCTGCATGCGCTGAGACGCATGGTTGCCAGCGATGATCGCGCCGTTGATGGCGCCGATCGAGGTTCCGACCACCCAGTCGGGCTCGATGCCGGCTTCGTGCATGGCTTGGTAGACGCCCAGTTGATAGGCACCCAGGGCCCCGCCGCCTTGCAACACCAGCACCGTTTGGCCAAAGGCGGGCGCGGCCTGTGCCGTTGCGGGTCCGCCGCCGAGCTGGCGCTTGGCATGTGTCGTCTTCTGGTTCATGGTGGTTTTCCTGTGGCTTACTGCGCGGTCCAGCCGCCGTCGATGGGAACGATGGCGCCGGTGATGGATGCGGCGGCGTCGCTGGCCAGAAAGGCGGTCAGCGCGGCCACCTGCTCAATGGTGACGAACTTCTTGGTCGGCTGCGCCTTCAGCAGCACGTCGTCTATCACCTGCTGCTCGGTGATGCCGCGGGCGCGGGCCGTGTCGGGAATCTGTTTTTCCACCAGGGGCGTCCACACGTAGCCCGGGCACACGGCGTTCATGGTGATGCCCATCGCGGCCACCTCCAGGGCTACCGTCTTGGTCAGGCCAGCAATGCCGTGCTTGGCGGCAACGTAGGCACCTTTGTAGGGAGACGCGACCAAAGCGTGGGCCGAAGCGATATTGATGATGCGGCCCCAGCCCTTGCCCTTCATGCCGGGTAGCGCCAGGCGCACGGTATGGAAGCTGGCGCTCAGATTGATGGCCAAAACCGCGTCCCACTTGTTCACCGGAAACTCGTCTATCGGCGCCACGTATTGAATGCCCGCGTTGTTCACCAGGATGTCCACGCAGGAAAATTCCGCCAGTGCCCGGGACATCATGGCCTCGATCTGACCCTGCTGCGACAGGTCGGCGCCGTCATAGCGCACGTGCACCCCGTGTTCGCTCGCGATTTGTGCGCGCAGTGTCTCAATTTCCTTGGCGTCGCCAAAGCCATTGAGAATGATGTTGGCGCCCTGCGCCGCGAATTGCCGGGCAATGCCGAGCCCGATGCCGCTGGTGGAACCGGTCACCAGAGCGGTCTTGTTCCTGAACATGTTGACTCCTTGATAACAGTGAAGTGGGGTAGCGACGAGAAGTCCATCGGCAGCGCGCGCAAGGTCGCCGTCGGCAAAGCCTTGTTTCAGAGCACCTGGAAATCCGTGCTCCTTGGCTTAACTGGCGTTTCGTCGCCCGAGGTGCGGACTTCTTACAGCGGCGTCAAAACGCGGGTCGCGTCGGGCGCGGCCAGGACTTCGGCGGCTTGCGGTGATGGATGAATCTCGGGCGCGAACATGGCGGCAAAGTGGCGGCATACCGCCGCGTGGCTGACGCCGACGTGAGCCGCCAGGTCGCGCAGGCTGACGTGACGTCGCCGCGCTTGCGAATCAGTTGCACGGATGTGCCGCCGCAAAAACGGTGATGTCCAGATATTGCTATTGATTCAATATCTGACTGCGCAGATACCGAGAGGAATGCACGGCTTTTTTTAAATTCGCCAATGCTCACCCTGCATGGGCCTGTCACGCACGGGCCAGACAGGGCACAGCATTTGCACAACCTCCATCAGGCTCAGCCACTCGGCGAAGGAGTCCCCCCCGGATGTTTTGCCCCGCGGTGGCTGAAATGGAACGCCAGCTTCGCGCGCCAAAACCGCAACCGCATCCGCGCGGTCTGGCGCCGCCTTTGCACGGGTATCGGCGCTATTCGAGAAGTTCACGAAGAAGCTCCGATTTGTTGAACAAGGCAAAGTACTCGCGCAACTCGTCCATGTTGAGCGACGCACGGTGAATTTTCAATAGCGCGCGAATATCGTCCAGGTCGCGCGTGCGCGTTGCATCGTTCACGTAGCCCTGAAGTTTGAAGCCGATCAGCCCTTCGACGCTGATGATGCGCATGCGACCTATGGGTGTATCGCGCTCCGATGCCTGCGCCAGCAGGCGGCGCGCCAGGGGACGATGGGCATAGAGCAAATCCAGACCTTCCGTGGCCCGCACATAGTTTGCGGCATCCTCACTGCGGTACAGGCAGTGGTAGCCTAAATCCAGCAACGCATCATGCACTTTGTCGGCCGCTTCGGCCTCGACCAGAAAATCCACGTCCTTGGTGGCGCGTACCACCTGATGCGCAACCACCGCCAAACCACCTATCAACGCTGGCTCGATGGCATTGCGCGCAAACATGGCCAGCGCTTCGCGAATTTGGTCGGCCAGGTTGGGCATGTCCGCTGCGTGAAATGGTGTTATTGGAAATCATAGCGCTTCGACCCGATGTCTTGCGATCTGGTGCCGCAGTCCCCGAAGTGCTCGCGGTTACCCATGAGCGCATGGGTGAATCATGGCGCAAAGCGTGCGGTTCACGCTGCGGGTCATGGTGACCCGGGTGGCGCGGATCATGTCCAAGTCCATAACCGGTTAAGGTTGTCGTTTTCAATACAGGAAATGCATTCGATGACTGCACTGCAAGCCTTGCTCGGATTCACCGCCTGGACCGTGGGTCTGGTCGCCCTGGTCTTTTTCTACCGGGGGATGCGTTTTGTCACCGGAACGCCCATCAACAACTGGCCACGCGGTGCCAAGCCCGCGGATGACGCCGCATGGATCAAGCGATTGGAGGACGCGCACGCCAATTGCCTCGAGAACCTGCCCGTGTTCGCGGCCATCGTTTTGTCCGCTGCCGCCATGGGCCGGCTGGACGCCATTGCCGCCCTGGCACCGTGGGTGCTCTACGCGCGATTCGCGCAGACGGCGGCCCACATGTGGGGGGTAGGGCGCCTTCAGGTGCTGGTTCGGGCCAGCTTCTGGTCCGTCCAGCTGGGCCTGTTTGCCTGGATGTTGACGCGGCTGCTGGCCTGATGCAAGGTGCCGACCG
>JAEWVY010000164.1 GCA_023396625.1 Pseudomonadota bacterium
GCCCCCCGAGGGGGCAAATTTCCCCAGGGGCGGCCCGTCGGGAAATTGGATGTGGTTGAAATTCGCGCTGCAAAACACCTTGCGCAACCGGCGCCGCTCGCTGGTCACGGTGTCGATCGCGGCCCTGGGCACGGCCGGCATTTTGCTGGCCGGGGGCTTTGCCCTGTTCACCTACGAGTCACTGGCCGAGGCCTCGGCGCGCGACTCCGGGCACCTGGTGCTGGGCAAGCCCGACCAGTTCGTGAAGGACGAGGAAACCCCCTTGCAGCACGGGCTGGACAACGCCACGGAGCTGCGCGCGCAACTGCTCACCGACCCGGCGGTGCGCGCCGTGCTGCCGCGCGTGGAGTTCAGCGGCCTCATCAGCAATGGCGACAAGTCCATCGTGATGATCGGCCTGGGCGTGGAGCCGGACAGCGAGTTCTCCGTGAAGGGCCCGTTCCTGACCATCAAGGAGGGCGAAGTGCTGGCCACGGGCGCCAAGGAACCCGAAGTGATGCTGGGCGATGCGCTGGCGCGCAACCTCAAGGCCAAGCCGGGCAGCAGCCTGACGCTGCTGGCCAGCACCACCGAAGGCGCGCTCAACGCGCTGGACGTGCGCGTGAAGGCGGTGTTTGCCACCGGCACGCCCGAGGTCGACAAGCGGCTGATCTATACCGACATCGCCACCGCGCAAAAGCTGCTGGCCACGCAACGGGTCTCGCGCCTGGGCCTGTTCCTGAACCGCATGGACCAGACCCTGCCCACGCAGGCGCGGCTGGCGTCGGCCTACCCGGCGCTGAAGGTGCGGACCTGGGAGGACGAGGCCATCTTCTACCAGTCGGTGCGCGACCTGTACAACCGCATCTTCGGCGCCCTGGGCATCATCATCGGCGTGATCGTGGTGTTCGTGGTGACCAACGCCATGTCCATGGCCATCATCGAGCGCACCCGCGAGATCGGCACGCTGCGTGCCTTGGGCACCTTGCCGCGCCAACTACTGCGCACGCTGTCGCTGGAAGGCATGGTGCTGGGTGGCGTGGGCGCGCTCGCCGGCGCCATCGTGGCGTTTGCGGTGTCGATGCTGCTGTACGTGGTGGAGGTGCAGATGCCGCCGCCGCCCGGACGCTCCGAGGGCTACCCGCTGTACATCACGGTGGACGCGCTGCTGTACCTGGCCACCGTCGTCACCATGATCCTGCTCACCATGGCCGCCTCGGCCTGGGTGGCACGCAAGACGGTGCACATGCCGGTGGTCGATGCCCTGGCACACACCTGACTCAGCCCGAACGGCATCCACACAAGGAACACTATGAAGCTACTTCAACACATCATCGCCACGCTCGCCCTGAGCGCACTGGCCGCACAGGCGCAGGACGTGGGCGCCGTGCTCAAGGCCGCGGACAAGTACCGCATGAGCGCGGACAACCTGCAGGTGGAGACGCTCATCAACGTGCTCAACGCCGACGGCACGCCGGACAAGGAGCGCCGCTACAAGGTGTTCGCGCAGGCCGGGCGCCGCTCGCTGGTGCTGATGCAAAGCCCGGCCGAGAAGGGGCAGAAGGTGCTGATGCTGGGCGACGACTTCTGGCTGCTCATGCCCGACAGCCAGCGCCCCTTGCGCATCACGCCCATGCAAAAGCTGCTGGGCGATGCCTCCACCGGCGACGTGACCACGCTGAGCTGGGCCGACGACTACTCGGGCAAGCTCGTGGGCGAGGAGCCCTGCGAGCCAGGCACCCAGCGCGCCTGCCTGCACCTGAGCCTGAACGCGGCGCGCAAGGGCGTGACCTACCAGCGCATCGAGCTGTGGGTGGGCAAGGCGCGGCACGAGCCGGTGCGCGCCGACCTGTACGTGCTGTCGGACAAGCTGGCCAAACAGGCGCGCTTTGTCATGGACAAGCCCAACGCGCCGACCTTGGTGACCGAGATGGTGCTGGCCGACCAGGTGAGCAACCACAAGACCACGCACGTGCGCTACCTCAACCGCAAGGAACGCCAGGTGCCGCAGGAGTGGCTCAACCCGATGTTCCTGGTTCGCAACCCGCCGCTGGAGTAAGCCATGCGCTCATTGACCGTGCTCGTGCTGGCCCTGGCGTGCGAAGCGACGCTGGGCACCTCCGTCGCGCGTGCCCAGGAGGCGCAGAGTGCCGCGCAGCTCAGCGGCCAGGTGCGTCTGCAGTGGGACGAACGCCGCGACAGCCCGCAAGGCCCGCTGGCCCAGGCGAATGCCTTGGTGCCCGGCACCGCCGCCACACCCGCCAGCGGCGCCACGCTGGAAGCACTGCTGCGCGCCTCGGGCCGCGGCTGGAACGCCAGCGCCACCCTGCAGCAGCAGACCCGCGAAAGCGGCGCCGCGCAACACCGTGCCTGGTTCAACGAACTGGTGGCCACGCACGACGCCGGAAGCTGGCAGTTCAGCGCGGGCAAGAAGATCGTGGCCTGGGACGTGGGCTACGCCTTCCGGCCCAACGACGTGGTGCAGCAGGAAGAGCGCCGTACCCTGGTCAGCTCGCTGGCCGAAGGGCGCCCCGTGCTCATGGCCGAGCATTTCGGCGCGGACACGGCGTGGTCGCTGGTCTGGGTCAACCCCACGAAGGACCGCGCAGCGCGGGGCGCGCAGGAGCCGGCCCTGGCCGCCCGCGCCTACGGGCGCCAGGGCAGCGTGGACTGGCATGGCTTTGCCCGCGCTGGCGCCCGCACGGCGGGCAGCGTGGGTGGCGCCGTGGCCTGGGTGGCCAGCGATGCGCTGGAACTGCATGCCTCGGCGCGCTACCTGAGCCGCTACGACAGCAAGGTGTTCAACGCGGCGAGCGATGCAGGCGTGGTCCGGGCCACGCCCTGGGCAGACAGTACCCGCACCCACACGACCCAGGCGCTGATTGGCGGCACCTGGACGCACGAAAGCCAGCTCAGTGTGCTGGCCGAAGCCTGGTGGGACGGGACCGCGCTGTCCGATGGGCAGTGGGCGCAATGGCAGGAGCGCAATGACCGGCTTGCCTGGCTGCCGCCGCGCTTTCTCGGCGCCAGTGCCATCGCGGGCAACATGGCGTGGCAGGCCGACGCGTTCGGCGCGTCGTCCAGCCTGCGCCGCCGCAACCTGTTCCTGCGCCTGAGCTGGGAGCACGAGGGTTGGCAACCTTCGTTGGACCTGCTGTACCACCCCGCGGACAAGGGCCGTATCGTGACCGCCGCGTTGCTGTGGAAGGGTGACCGGATGCAGGTGCAGGCCGGCGCGCGCTTTCACGGCGGCCCGGCCCGCGCCGTGCTGGCGCAGCTGCCCATACGCCGGCAGTTCTATCTGGCGGGGACCTGGTCATTTTGATCGACACGTGAGAAATCATTGAGCTCTTCACGGCCGGCCCCGACCCAGACTTGAGTCGCCGTGTCGACGGCGCAGGGCGTCAGGCGAGGGGGGCGAGTCGACGCCAGGCGCGTTGGTGTCGCCTACATGGCCTTGAACAAATGCGCGTACAGCCGGCTCACGGGCAGCCTTTCCGGCCGGGTGCGCAGGTGCAGGCTCAGCTTGCCGGTTTCATCGCGGATCACGGTGTCGATTTCGCTGGCGCGCACGACGGTGCCGCGGTGAACCTGCCAGAAGGCCTGCGCGTCCAGCTGCGGCAGCAGTTCCTTGAGCGGGGTGCGGATCAGGTACTCGGCGCTGGCCGTCAGCACGCGCACGTATTTGTCGGCGGCTTCGAAATACAGCACCTCGTCCACCGGCACCATGCGGACGCTGGCGCCGCCCGTGCCGGCCAGACTGGCCGGGATCACGCTCAGCCGGGCTGCCGGGTGGACGGCCTGCGGGGCCAGCAGCGCGCGCAGCCGGGCCAGCATGGGTTCCATGGTTGCTTCCGATTCAATAGCGAGAGATGACCGTGCGACGCTGGATCTCCTCAGTTTTTCCACAGTTTTTTGCAGACGGTCACGTTGCAGGGGCTTGAGTAGGTAGTCCGCCGCCTGGGCGTCGAATGCCCGCACCGCGTAGTCTTCGTAGGCCGTCACGAACACGAGAGCGGGGAAAGGCGGCGCGCCGGGGGCGCCGGTCTCCCAGCGCTCGGCCAGTTCGGCGGCCGCGTCCAGCCCGGTCTGGCCGGGCATGCGGATGTCCAGGAACAGCACGTCCGGTTTCAGCGCCAGGGCCTGCGTGACGGCGGAATGGCCGTCGCCCACGGTCGCGAGCACGCGCAGCTCGGGCCAGGCATGCGCCAGTTCGGTCCGCAGCGCGGCGGCGAGCAGGGGTTCGTCCTCGGCGATCAAGGCGGTCGGCGCCGGATCGGCGGTTCTCGGGGGGGCTGGATTCATGATGCCAGGGGAAGGGTGATGCGGGCGGTGGTGCCTGTCGGCGTGTTCGCCTCCAGGACCAGGGCGGCCTCGGGGCCGTAGGTCGTGGCCAGGCGCTCGCGGACCTGGGCCAGGCCGAAGCCGGTTTCGTTCACCGGTAGGGGGCCCGGTCCCAGGCCGGTGTCGCTGACCTCCAGTGTCAGCCGGGGACCGTCGCGCCGGGCGCGCACGGCGAGGTGCCCGCCATTCACGCTGGGTTCCAGCCCGTGTCGGATGGCGTTTTCCACCAAAGGTTGGAGCAGCAAGGGCGGCACGGGCAGGTCGCGCAATTCGTCCGGCAGTTCCAGCGTGGTCTGCAGGCGTGGGCCCATGCGCACGGCCATGAGTTCCAGGTAGTCGCGCAGGCGGTCGAACTCCGCGCGCAGGGCGTGGCTGCCGGCGCGCGAGGCGCTCAGCGTGGCGCGCAGGTAGTCGTTGAGCCGGTCCAGCATGGCGATGGCGCGGCCGGGGTCGGTGCCGATCAGCGCCCGCAGGTTGGCCAGGGTGTTGAACAGCATGTGGGGTTCGAGCTGCGATTCCAGCAGCCGGAGCTGCGCCTGCGCTGCCTGACGCTGGCTGCGCTCCAGCTGACGCGCAAGTTCCGTGCTCTTGCCCTCGATGTAGAAGTAGTAGGTGGCCATGCAGCCGATGGCCACCGTCATCAGGAACACGGGCCAGAGTATGCCGCTCTTCACCTCGCGCAGCCCCTGGAACGGCACGCCCATGATCAAGCTGCCGAGGAGCGTGCCCAGCACGAAGCCGCCAGCGATGCCCACGCCGATGAGCAGCGCGGTCCGCCAGCCCCTGGGAAAGCCGCCCAGGTCGCTTTCCCGGACCAGCACGAATCGCCCGAAC
>JAEWVY010000187.1 GCA_023396625.1 Pseudomonadota bacterium
CCAGCGGCAGGCGCAGCGCCACGATCTCGCGCACGCCGTAGTCGGGGTCGTTGCGCATGGCGGCCAGGCGCACCGGCTCCAGCCGCTGGGCCACGCGCAGGCGCACCTCCCGGTGCGGGTCGTGGACCAGGCGTTCGAGTTGCGCGGGTGCCAGACGGGCCGCCACCTGCAGGCGCACGGTTTCGTCGGGGTCGGTCATCAGGGCCGGCAGGCGGAACACGCTGGCGTACCGCACGGCGATGGCCCGCACTTCGAAGTAGGGGTGCTGCAGCTGGGCGTCGGCCAGTTCCGGGTTCCAGCGGAAGAAGCGGTCGATGCGGCGCGCGTAGGCGTCCTGCATGCAGGCGTGGCCGGGCTCACAGCCGCCATCGCGCGCCCGCAAGTCGCGGTAGGCGCAGTTGGCGCAGTCCACCGGCCCGCCCTGCCAGTCCATGGGCGGGATGTCGCCCTCCGGCGCGCGCGTCGCCAGGCGCTGCGGCGTGGTGAGGAAGGTGGCGGCTGCTCCCATGTTCATTTCCCCAGCGGCGCCCAGCCGCGCACCGGGTAGCCCACCGGGCCATCCACCAGCGAGGTCGTGTGGCCGGCCTCGCGCCGCGCCAGCACGTGCGACAGCAGGCCACCGCCCAGGTGGTCTTTCGGGTCGAGCCGGCGCAGTTCACCGAGCATCAGGCGTGCCTCGTCTAGGTCACCCAGGCGCAGGTTCAGGTAGGCCAGGCCCTTGAGCGTGAACAGGTAGAAGCGCACCGCCGCGTCACCGCGGGTCGCTTCGTCGTCGGGAACGACATCACCGAAGTCGGGGCCGAGCGCGGCGCGCGCGATGGCCAGTGCGTCTTCGCCCGCCGCCCTCCCCTGCTCCAGCGCGTGGCCGTAGAAGTGGAAGCGGTAGATCGCAATCAGTGGCACCGGGTGTTTCGGCACCAGCGCACGCGCACGTTCGAGCAGCGGCAGCGCCTCCCCGGGCTGGTCGCGCAGCGCGCCGGCCTGGGCGATCAAGGCTTCCACCTCGGGCGCGAGCGCGCCGCCGATAACCGAGGCCGCGAAGGCCGCCGCGGCGGCTTCGAAGTCCCGGTCGGCGTTCATGGCGGCCTCGCGCAGGGTCGGGTCAGGACGCCAACACCGGCCGTCCGCCGCGGCCGATGGAGCCGACCGAGATGGTGGCCACACCGGGGGGCGCCGCGTTCTCGGCGCTGCTGCAGCCGCAGGCCGCCTGCTTCGGGTTGATGATGCTCAGGCCCGACGAGGTCGCGGTCTCGGTGAAGTCGATCGTCACGCCGTCGAGCAGCATGCGGCTTTCGGCCGGCAGGAAGAACTTCAGGCCCGAGACCACGAACACCTGTTCGCCATCCTTCGGGGCCGCCTCGGCGCTGAACTCCGAGCTGTAGCCCGAACAGCCCCCGGGCGACACCAGCAACCGGAAGCCGGCCGACGGAATGCCCGAGAATCGCACGATGCGGCCGATGAACTTCTCGGCAGCCGGGGTCAGGGAAAAGGAAGCAGACATGGGATTCACTTTCAAAACAGAGGCGCAACGCCAGCAAGGTCCAGGGCTCCCGCGGAACCGGCTTTGCGGGGCCGCTGGGAGCGCCCCTTTGAGGGGGTGACGCACCGCAGGTGCGGCGCGGGGGTAGTCATGCTTTGACGATGCAGCCGTCCACCGGGCACACGGCCTGGCACTGCGGCGAGTCGTACTGGTCGACGCACTCTGTGCACTTTTTCGGGTCGATCACGTAGGTGCCGCCCTTTTCGCGGATCGCGACATTGGGGCATTCGGGTTCGCAGGCCGAGCAGGCGGTGCAGGTGGAGGAAATGATCTTCAGGGCCATGGTGGTTCTCCTTCTGGTGAGGAACGTCGTGGGGAAAACGGTGGGGTTCAGGCCGCAGCGACCAGGCCAGCCGTGAAGGCCCCCTGGCGGATCTGCGCGTCGCCGCGGTCCTGGTGCGTGATCTCGCCGGCCGCGATGCGGGCGCGGTAGCCGTTGAACCAGTCGAGTGCGGCCTTCTCGATGAATTCGCCGCTGAACCGGTCCACCGGCTCGATGCCCGCGGTGCTCAGCTCATCGCGCGGGCAGGCACCGATCTTGGCCACCAGCACCGCGTGGCAGTCGTTGATCGCCTTGACCACGCTGGGAAGCTGCTCGTCGTCGCCGTGGCCGCCCTGGCAATACAGGTCCACTCGGCGGTGGCCGACGAACAGCGCCTCGCTCGCGCTGACTTCAAAAATCTGGAATTCGGTGACGTGGCCAAAGTGTTCGTTGACGCGGCCACCGCCCTTGGTAGCCACCGCGACCAGCACCTTCAGGTCCTGATCGACTTCGATGGCGGCGCTGGCAACCAGCGCGTCCTGCTTGGCGGCGTGCTGGGCCTGGCGCTCGACCTCGACCTTCTCTTGGTAGGCGCGGCGCTTGTCGAGGTCGTACACGATCTCCATCTCTTCGATCTTGTCGAGCGTGAATTCTTCCGAACGGTCCTCACCCAGCAGGCCCACCGCGTCGGCGCGGCACTGGCGGCAGTGACGCATCAGGTTAGCGCCGCCCGCGCAGGCGTCCTGCACGGCCTTGAGCTCCTGCGCGGTCGGACCGCGCTGGCCGATCAGGCCGAAGTGTGTGCCGTGCTCCGACTCACTGATGAGCGGCATGATGTTGTGTAGGAAGGCGCCGCGCTTCTTGACCTCGCGGTTCACCTCCATCAGGTGCTCGTCGTTGATGCCGGGAATCAGCACCGAGTTGATCTTGGTGAGCACGCCGCGCGCGGTCAGCATCTCCAGGCCGAGCATCTGGCGCTCATGCAGGATCTTCGCGGCCTCGTAACCAGTCACGCGGCGGTGGTTCCAGAAGATCCAGGGGTAGATCTTCTCACCGACGGCCGGGTCCACCATGTTGATGGTGATGGTCACGTGGTCCACGTTGTATTTGCAAATCTCGTCCACATAGTCTGGCAGCGCCAGGCCGTTGGTCGAGATGCAGAGCTTGATGTCCGGCGCCTGCTCTTGGAGCAGGCGGAAGGTGTCGAAGGTCTTCTTCGGGTTGGCCAACGAATCGCCCGGGCCGGCCACGCCCAGCACCGTCATCTGCGGAATCTCGCTCGCGACCGCGACCACCTTCTTGACCGCCTGCTCGGGCGTGAGCTTCTGGCTCACCACACCGGGCCGAGACTCGTTGGAGCAGTCGTACTTGCGGTTGCAGTAGTTGCACTGG
>JAEWVY010000076.1 GCA_023396625.1 Pseudomonadota bacterium
GGTGGAGGTCGAGGCCTGATGGACGACACACTGGAAACCTTCGTGCCCCTGACATTCCGTCGCCGGGGCGCGCGGCGGGTGGCCGCCGACGACCGCCACGTCCACGACGTGACGCTGCTGGAGGGGGTGGCACGCGGTTTCTACTGGCAGCACCTCGTGGACACCGGCGTGATGAAAAGCGGGTCGGACATCGCCCGGGCGGAAGGGCTTCACCCCTCGGTTCCCAACGAGCTGATGCGCCTGACCCTGCTCGCGCCCGACATCATCGACCTTCTGATGACCGGACGGCAGCCGCGCCGGATGAACCTGATCTGGTTCCAGCGCAACCCGCTGCCGGTGGATTGGGAGGCGCAACGCCAGATCGTGAAGCGCTTTGAGGAGGACGCATGAGCAAGAAGCACCGTGGCCGGTTCAAGGGTGATCCGGTCACTTATCAACTGCCGAGCCCGGCAGGCGGCGTGCAACTGGAAACCTTCGTGCCCTGGACCCTGGTGAAGCGGGGGCTGAAGAAGCAGGTCATCACGCCCTTGGACGCGCCGCAAGAGTTCCTGTCCGAGGCCACCCGAGAGCGGGAGGCACGGTCGGCCGCCCAGGACACCGCGTTGATGCGAGCGCTTGGACTGGCGCACCACTGGCAACGCCTGCTGGACGAGCAGCGGGCGGCGTCGGTGGCCGAGATTGCCGAGGCCGAAGGCATGGACGTGACGCAGGTGCGCCGGGTCATGCGGCTGACGCTCTTGGCCCCGGAGGTCGTGGAACGGCTGGCGGGTTCGCCCGACGCCGTGCTGGAAAAAGTGATGCGCCGCCCCTGGCCCAACAGCTGGAGCGACCAGATGCGGGTGCTCGCGCCGCCCGCGTGAGCGCGTCGCGCCCAACACCAGCAACCGCCTGCGGGCGGTTTTTTTGTGGCTGCTCGGCACTCGGTCGCCACCGCTACAGGAGTTGCCAACCACAACCGAGCGCCTCTAAACCCGCGCCAGCAAAGGAAGTGGCCTCGAGAACGCTCGCGTAACCACCAGAGAAAACGGAGAACAGAGAGGCGTCAGCGGGGGCGAAAACGCCGCCTTCGCAGGGGTGGCGCTCGCGAGGCAATGCCCGGAAACCGCGCCAACACTGGAGAGAACGGGCGAAAAAAAACCAACCGAGAACGGTTGGTTTTTTAAATAGTGGTGGAGCTGGCGGGATTTGAACCCGCGTCCGCAAACCTTCCTCGCGCAGATCTACATGTTTAGCGCTCTGATTTGAGTCTCGCCATACGGATCGCGCAGGCGCACGCTACCCGGACCGCCAGTGCCCTTTGATCTCACCTCTTCCCAAGGCACCCGGGACAAGGCCAGCCGATGTAAATGCCCTCGCAGCCTGGACGCCTTGCGGCCCCCTTGCCCAGCCCATCGGCCTGCTGTTGCGAGGCTCACCGGTATTTAAGCGGCGAGTGCGAAACGTTCGTCGTTTGCAGTTACTTTGTTTCAGTCAGTTTTACGAGCACACTGAGCTCGACATGCACCGCCGCGATTCCAACCCACGTCGAAACCAATGCAGCCCCTTGGCATGGCATTTTAGGCCCTGCAGAGCAAATTCAAGAGTTGGAGGGGAAAATGAATTTCTGCCTGGGCCCGCCATCGTCCGATATCGGCCTGCGACCCGAGGTAACCATAGGTCGCGGCCACCGTTCCCATGCCTGCGGCCTGGCCTGCGAGAATATCCCGTTCGTCGTCTCCCACGTAGACACAGCGGGCAGGATCGATGCCTACACGGCGCGCCGCCTCAAGCAGCGGTGCGGGATGGGGCTTTGCATGTGGTGTGGTATCGCCGCTCACAACCACACTGGCACTGGCGAACAGCGGAAGCGCTCGGGTCAGGGGGTCGGTGAAGCGGGCCATCTTGTTCGTCACGACGCCCCAGGGGAGCCCACGCCGGGCCAACTGCTCTGTCAACTCCTCCACGCCATCAAACACCTGAGTGCGCAAAGTCATGCAACGCTCGTAGTTAGAGAAAAACTCCTCTCGCAGCATGTCGTAGTCCGCGTGTTCTGGCGTCAGGCCAAAAGCCACGCTCAGCATCCCGCGCGCGCCGGCGCCCGCCAAGGGCCGGTACCGGGCCAGCGGCAGCGGTGGCAACCCACGATCCGTCCGCATCTTGTCAGCCGCCGCACCAAGATCGGGAGCACTGTCGATCAGCGTCCCGTCCAGATCAAAGAACACGGCCTGGACATCCTGAAACACGGTGCTCACTGGCGTACCTTCGCCCTTGCGGTGCGAGCTTGCTTGGGATAACCCATCGCGGCGTTCATGCCGACAGCCCACCTTCCGCCGAACGCTGAGTGGCCAGCAGATAGTTGACACTCGTGTCGCCGCTGAGCCAGTAGCGGCGCGTCAATGGGTTGTATTCCATGCCTCGCGTCGCTTGAAGTTCCAGCCCGGCTGCCCGGCAATGCGCTGCCAACTCGCTTGGTCGGATGAGCCGGGCATATTCATGCGTGCCGCGTGGCAACAGGTTCAGCAGATATTCGGCGCCAACGATGGCAAACAAGAATGATTTGGGGTTGCGATTGAGTGTGGAGAAAAACACCCATCCACCTGGCCGAACCAACGTGGCGCAAGCGCGGACCACGGACGCCGGCTCGGGCACATGTTCAAGCATCTCCATACAGGTCACCACGTCGAAAGATGCGGGCTGTTCGGCCGCCAGGGCCTCGGCACTGATTTCCTGGTACTTCACACTCTGAACGCCCGCTTCAAGCGCGTGCAATTGCGCGACCTTGAGAGACCGGGACGCCAGATCGATTCCCAGCACATCCGCACCCTGGCGTGCCATGGCTTCGGCCAGAATGCCCCCGCCGCACCCCACGTCAAGCACGCGGCGTCCGACCAGCGGGGTCTGAGTGCCGATCCATGCCAACCTGAGCGGGTTGATCTGGTGCAAGGGCCTGAACTCGCTGTCAGGGTCCCACCAACGATGTGCAAGATCGGAAAATTTTGCCAGTTCGGCGGGATCCACGTTTCGGGTGCTCATGCCGCAGATTTTCCCATGCCGTGCATCTCCATTGGGCCTCGAGAAAATTTCTTTGAAATCAACGTCATTCCAGTGTCAAATCGAGAAATACTGCTATATATAATATAGCAATCATGGCGGCAGCCGATGTTGCCGTGCAAACCGACTGCGCTCGCGCATCACATCGATTTCGGTGATGCAACTCCGCGGAGGTTTGAGCCCACGCTCTCGCCAATACCCCAACCAAGCTTGACTCTGGTAGGGATCGGCAACAACGTAGCCTGCCTGAGCACGGCACCGCCCGGCACGGCAATCTTTCCAGGTCGCCCCCGCAACGATGCGCCCGTCACGTGTCAAGCCGGGGAAGGCGCTGGCCAGGACATCGCGATGGTATTCATCGATCAAGAAGGCCTTCTCCGCTGCCCGATCGTAAAAATAAATGCTGGCATTGTCGGTATAGGTAAGCGCCGCTCTGGCGCCTGGCGCCTCTCGGCGCCTCGAATCCGGAAACCCGAAAACGGCCTTCCCCGGCGCATAGCCCAAATCGGCACGCAATTCACAAGCATGGCTCGACGCGAATGCCTCCGTCGCCAGGCCATACACCCGCATGGATGGGCGCCCCACCCGCGGCATCTGGGGAATGGCTGAAAACTCACTTCCATCAATGGCGATCATCGGCAAGGCATAGACGTTGCCATCCTGCTGGTCCCGCGCCGTGCAGACGAACTGCGGCCCTGTATCCTGCACCACACGGGCATCTCGTCCATCGTCGTGAACCCG
>JAEWVY010000199.1 GCA_023396625.1 Pseudomonadota bacterium
CAGTTGGACCTGCCGGCCATGGCAGCCGACACGCCGCTGCCGATCACGGTCGAGGCCCGCAAGCTGGCCTCCGCCGAAGAGTCATGACTCTCCTGCGCCGCTTCGCGTCTTCCCTGCTGGAAGGGGGGCCACACCTACGACCTGGCAAAGCCAGTTCCGTGGTGTGAGCTGGACCAGGCAACGCTGTACCAATGCATCAGGAGAACTGTGATGGGACTGTCCGGCGAACAACTGCAGACCGCGAGTGAGGTGGTGGGCTACGCGCCCACGCTGCGCGACGCCGCCACCATCCTGCGTGGCCGTTACCCTGGCGTGCGCGCCATCGTGGTGGACGAGATGGACATGCGCGACGAAACCCCGGCCCTGCGCCTGGGCCACCGCAACGTCTACCTGGCGGCCAGCGACGGCCACTGCTGGCACGTCACGCAGAGCGCCGACGAAGCCTCGGTTTTCATCCTCACCCAACACTAGACGGAGGTCAGCATGGACGTGGAGACCATCGCGCTGTGTGAATCGTCGATTTCGGACCAGGGTGTGTCGCTGGTCGAGGCGGTGCTCGAATCCGGGCGCTGGGGCGATGGGCCCATGCTGGAATCCTTCGAGCAGGGCTTTGCTCGCTGGGTCGGCCGCAAGTACGCGGTGGCCGTGGGCAGCGGCACGCTGGGCACCTGGATCGTGCTGCGGGCGATGGGCATCGGGCCCGGCGACGAGGTGATCTGCGCTTCGCACACCTGGCACCAGGTAGCGCAGGCCATCACGCTGGCGGGCGCCACGCCGGTGTTTGCCGACATCAACTACTGGAGCGGTTGCCTCAGCGCGGAGAAGGCCGCGCTCAAGGTCACGCCCGCGACCAAGGCCATCCTCGCAGGCAACACCAACGGCCACCCGGCTGCCTGGAAGGCGCTGCGCGAACTGGCCGGCGCCCACGGCCTCAAGCTCATCGAGGACAGCACCGAAGCGCTGGGTTCTCGCTACCTGGGCCGCAACGTCGGCACCTTCGGCGACGTGTCGGTGTTCGACTTCTCCATGCCCTCGGCCCTGTGCACGGGCGAGGGCGGCATGCTGCTGACCGACAACGAGGCGCTGGCCATCGAGCTGCGCTACCTGCGCCAGCGGCGCCTGTCGGACCGGGCCTCGGTGTCCATCGGCTCGCGCGTGCCGCTGCAGGCGGGCATGAGCGAACTGACCGCTGCGCTGGGCCTGGCGCAGCTGTCTGATCTGGACGAACGCCTGCTGCAGCGCAAGCAGGTCGAGGCCTGGTACCACGCCGAGATGCAGAGCTTCGAGGGCGTCAAGCCGCCGTACCTGGCGGAAGACGTGGACGAGGTGCACTGGATGCTGTATGTGGTGCACCTGGGCAAACGCTTCGGCGCCAGCGCGCGCACCCAGATGATCGAGGACCTCAAGGCCTGCGGCATCGAGACCGCGGCCTACAGCCACCCGCTGCACCAGCAGTTTTTCTACATGAACGCCACCGGTGCCACGGGCCGCCAGCGTGGCGTGCTGCCCGACACCGACCGCATCGGCGACCGTGCGCTGGCCCTGCCGCTGCACACCGGCCTGGACGCCGAACAGGTCAAGTACATCGTCAAGACGCTCAAGGACACCGCCACGAATGTGGGCGCTGGCGCCGCTATTTACCTATGAAAGAACTACCATGTCCGACCCCGTTGATAGCCTGATCGCCGACATTGCCCGCCAGCTCGACGCCGGCCGTGTCATTCCCTACCTGGGTTCGGGTATGTTGTCGCTGTGCAACGATGTGGCTGTGCCGGCGACACCGGCCGCGCTGGTGGCGGTGATGACCGCCAAGGTCAGTGTGCCGCACAAGATCCGCGCCAAGCTCACGCAGGCGGCGCAGTTCATCGAGAACTTCAAGCACCGTAAGTCGGTGGTGATGATCATGGACGAGGCCTACGCGTCTGTGCCGACGCCGTCGCCGCTGCACCGCGCACTGGCTGCCAGCGGCACCACGCTGTGGGTGGACACCTGGTACGACGACACCATGCTGGCCGCGCTCAAGGCCGTGCGTCCGCAGGGCGGCTGGCACCATCTCCAGGGCCTGTCGCAATCCGAACACTTCGGCCAGTGGACCGCCGACTACGACGCCGAAGGCCATGTGGCCGACGCGCCGGCCACCGACGCCACGGCACTGCTCTACCGCCCCATCGGCGGCCGCAGCCCGGCCAGCAACTACCTCGTCTCCGACAGCGACTACGTCGAGGTGCTGACCGAGATCGACATCCAGACCCCCATCCCTGCCGTGGTGCAGGAGCGACGCAAGGGCAAGGTTTTCCTCTTCCTGGGCTGCCGCTTCGATGACCAGCTCACCCGCAGCTTTGCGCGCCAGATCATGAAGCGCTCCAGCGATACGCACTGGGCCGTGCTGCCGGACGAGCCCACGCGCATGGAAGCACGCTTCCTCGAAGAGCAGGGCATCACCCGCATCTCCATGACGCTGGCCGACTTCGCGGCCCAGCTCACCGACGCGCTGCAGGCCGAAACTGCCTGAGCCGTTCCCGGCTTTTTGTCGTCCCACGAACCACAGAGAAGACCATGACCACACTGACCGTTCTCCCCTCCGGTAAGACCTACGACGTGGTCGCCGGCACCACCATCATGAAGGCCCTGCTCGCCGCCGGCGAAGCCGTTGCGCACAAGTGCGATGGCGAAGCCAAGTGCGGTTCCTGCCACATCTTCGTGCAGGAAGGCCGCAAGGGTATTTCGCGCATCCAGAAGCTCGAAAACGAGAAGCTCGACACCCTGGTGGGTATCGGCTCCAAGTCGCGCCTCGCTTGCCAGGCTGTGCTGGGTGAAGAACCGGTAACCGTGGAACTGCTCAGCTTCGTCTGAGCACCGCCATGGCCGACGTGCACGTCCTGCGCCCCGCCACGGTGTGGGACGTGGTGATCGTCGGCGCCGGCCTGTGTGGCCTGGCGCTGGCGCACCGGCTGGCGGCGCGCGGCCAGCGTGTGCGTCTGCTCGAAGCGCGTGATCGTATTGGCGGGCGCGTGCTGACGCAGACCGATGCCGCCACCGGGCAGCCGCTGGACCTGGGGCCCTCGTGGTTCTGGCCGGATACCGAGCCGCACATGGTGGCGCTGCTGGCCGCGCTCGGGCTGGAGAGCATCGAACAGCACGACCCCGGCGACGCGCTCTGGCTCACCGACCCGAACCGCGCGCCTGAACGGCGTTTGGAACCGGGCGGTGTGCACGCGGGGGCGCGGCGCATCGCGGGGGGCAGTGCCTGCCTGACCGACGTGTTGCGGGCGGCCTTGCCCGAGGGCAGCGTGATCACCGGTTCGGCCCTGCTGGGCCTGCGCGACATGGGCGGCCACGTCGAACTGCTGCGTAGCGACGGCCCGGCGTTGCGCGCGCGCAAGGTCGTGCTGGCGCTGCCGCCGCGGCTGGTCCAGGAGTGCATCGCTTTCGACCCGCCCTTGCCGGCCGCGCTGGACGAAGCCCTAAAAGACACGCCCACCTGGATGGCGGCGCAGGCCAAGGCGGTGACGGCGTTCGCCACGCCCTTCTGGCGCACGGTCGGCCATTCGGGCAACGCCTTCGTGCGCCACCCGCAGGCGATGCTGTGCGAGGTGTTCGACCAGAGCAGCCACGCTGGCGGCGCTCTCGGTGGCTTTGTCGCGCTGAACGTCGCGCAGCGTGAACACTTCCGCGTCGGCCTGCCGCTGCTGGTGGAAAGCCAGCTGGCCCAGCTGTTCGGCATCGAGGCCCAGTCGACGCAGCCCGTGCTGCATGACTGGGCGCAGGAGCGTTGGACCTGCAGCGAGGCCGACCGCCACGAACCGCCCGCCTGGCCGCAGGCCGATGGGCTGCTGCGCCGAGGCCACTGGGGCGGGCGGCTCTGGTTCGGCGGCACCGAGACCGCGACGCACGGCGCCGGCCACATGGAAGGCGCGCTGGCCGCTGCCGACCGCATCGCCCACGCGCTGCTGGCGCCCGTCACCACGGATGTCGCTGGTGACTCCGCCAGCGCCATCGCCGGCTTCACGGCCGCGGTGCAGCGCCTGCGCGCCATCGCGGGTGAGCGGTACCGCCAGCAGCTGGTGCGCCTGCTCTCGGCCCAACAGCAC
>JAEWVY010000202.1 GCA_023396625.1 Pseudomonadota bacterium
GATCCGGGCAGGCCTGGACCCCATGCGAAGACTCAAACCCACTCTGCGAAGCACATTTTTCAACCTGCTGGCCCACATGGGCGCGGGACCGGACGCCAGGCAAACCGCGCAGCTCGAGGCCTTGCGCCAGGCGATGCTGGACCTGCTCGGAGAGCAGGGAGCCCAGAAGCATCTGCGGGTGGTGCGCCAGTTGCGCATGGCGCCCGACGCCAAGACACTGTGGTACGCCCGGGCCGATCTGATGGCGGCGCTGGCTTCGCTGCATGGCGAAAGCCGGGCCCGCCAGGGCATTGACAGCCTCACCCGCGCTTTTCATGGGCAACTGCCCAAGACACTGCTCAACCGCAAGCACCGCGCGCCAGGCTGAGGGGGGGTGCGCCTTCCCGTCAGACGTGGCCCCACACCACCAACGCGTCCCGGCCATCGAGCGCCAAATCCACCTTGGCGCCGACCGGCAGCAGCACCTTGGTGGCCACATGACCAAAGGGCAAACCGGTCAACACCGGCACATCGAGCCGTGACCGCAACCAATCCACCACGGTGGACAGTTTGTACCCCTTGTCGTGTGGCACCAGCCGGTAGTTGCTGAATTGCCCGAGCACCACGGCCTTCTGCCGGGCAAGTACGCCCGCGTGCAGCAGCTGCGTCAACATGCGCTCGATGCGGTATGGATGCTCGTTCACATCCTCCACGAACAACACGCCACCCGTGATAGCCGGCCACCAGGGCGTGCCCAGCAGCGTCGTCAGCACGGACAGGTTTCCTCCCCACAGCACGGCATTGCGGATCGGCTTTTCGGACCAACGCGCGATCGTGTCGTCAGGGCTGGCCAGGGTCTCCGGTGTTTTTCGGCCTCGCCCGGCCGGCAGCCGCCACCCCGCGCCTTCTCCCTGACCGGACAACAGGTCATCGAAACAGGCCTGCATGATGTCGTCGGGTTCGGACTCGGCGCCGAAATCCTCGCCCAATGCGGGCCCGGCCCAGGTGACGGCGCCGGTGCGCGCCAGCAAGGCAAGTTGCAGCGCCGTGAAATCGCTCAAGCCCACGAATCGGGTGCCGCGGCTGACGGCCTTGGCGAGTGCCTTGTAGGGCAAACCAGGCAGAATGCGCGTGAGCCCGTAGCCCCCCCGGGATATCAGCGCCACATCGGCACCGCTGGCTGCCGCGCGGCCGATGGCCGCCAACCGTGTCTCGTCGTCTCCGGCAAAGCGCTGGCAACTGGCCAACGCCGCTTCATCCACCTCGACTTCGTGCCCCATGGCCCGCAGACGCGCCAGGCCGCGACGAAAAGCCGCCTTGTCGCGCACAGCGCCCGCAGGTGAATAGATGTAGATGTGGCTCATGGCGAAAGGCTTTCAAGAGGTCGTCATCACGTTGAAGAAAAGGGCCATTCACTCGTCGATGAACCATCGACAAGCCGCGCGTGTCGCGGCTCCCGCGTATTCCGGCACGAAATGGCCGGATTCCGGCAGGATCACCGGCGCCGGACAACCGCGTAGGTCCGCTCGCAAGGCCTGCATCGCCGGCGCGTCGATCGCGGGGTCGCGCTCACCGATGAGCATCAGGCTTTTTCCCCGCCACTGCTCGCGCCAGAATACGCGTGCGGCGCGGGACACGGCCGCCCCGTCGTCATCGACGTGCTCAGGCGCCATGCGGGAGAAAGCGCGCAATGCCGCCTGGTGCCCACGGTCGGGAAACGGCGCCGCGTAAGCCGCGCACTGCGCTGCGTTCAGATGGGGATTGGCATCCGCGCACAGCTGCGCCAGGTCTTGGCCGGACAGGCTGGCGCACCGCGCCTGCCATGCGGCGAAACTGTGGGGCAGAGCCGTTTCGCCGGTGGCCAGCAAGGTATTCATCACGATCAGGCCCGCATAGCGGGTGGGCACCTGCATCGGCAATGTCAGGCCCAGCAGGCCTCCCCAATCCTGCACCACCAGCACAATGTCGCGTAGATCGAGGCGTTCCACAAGATCCAGCAGCACCTGGCGATGCCAGCTGAAGCAGTGGAAGGACTCTTTCTTCGGCTTGTCGCTGCGCCCGAACCCGATCAGGTCTGGCGCGACGACCCGCCAGCCCGCCGCGAGAAAACCGGGAATCATCTCGCGGTACAGATAGCTCCAGGCCGGGTTGCCGTGCAGGCACAGGGCCGTGCGTGGCGCGCGTTCAGGCCCTTCGTCAAGGTAATGCAGCCGCAGACCCGCCAGGCTGGGCAGGTCCGCCACGTACCGCGGCGCCCACGGATACCCCGGCAAGTCAACGAAACGCTGATCTGGCGTGCGCAGCGCATCGTCGCGTAGCGGGTACGGCGCGGATTCGCGGCGCCGGCTGAAAAACCCGCTCAGCATCGCGCCACACTCGGCGGCCAGCGCGGGATCCGCGACTTGATCGATCCGGGTCTGGTGATTCAGGCGCGACTCCTGAAACAGGTTCAGCACCGACCCGGCGGCACCGGTTTTGAGATCCCGCGTGCCATAGACCACCCGTGCTAGTCGGGCATGCAACATTGCACCGCTGCACATGGCGCACGGTTCGAGCGTCACATAAAGCGTGCACCCGTCGAGACGATAGTTGCCCAACTGCCGGGCCGCGGCGCGCAATGCCACGATCTCGGCGTGGGCCGTCGGATCGCATCCCGCGATTGGCGCGTTGCGGCCACGGGCCACAAGCTGGCCCTCGCGGACCACCACCGCGCCCACCGGCACCTCCCCGGCCACCGCGGCGGCCATGGCCTCGGCCAGCGCCAGGCGCATCCATCGGGCATCCTCCTCATATTCACTCACGGGCAGAAATTTCTTTCATTTCTATAGCAACAAGAGGCCGATTGACCCCGAGAAACTGCATTTTTTCTTCAGTTCCCATCATTGCCTACCCGGCTAGACCTGGGTCCGGACTCGAACTCGCTTGGCAACACGATCACCGGCGAAAAACCTCCCCCACGCGTGCGGAAATTCGTCGTCTGCCCAGCATACATTCGCGCGGCCAGCCACTGCATTCGGCCATCGTAAGCGTACGCGCGGAGGTCGAATTTCAGATCCGTGCACATGCCATCGACCTCGACCAGGCGCCCCGCCGGTGGCACCAGCGACTGCGCGACAAATTCTCCCGCCAGGATATCGGCCCAGACACGGCGGGTCAGCTTGTCACCACGGTAGGCCGCCCTGGCGCCAAAGCCGGCCACCGGCTTGAAAAAAAGCTGGCGCCGCCGGGCCCACAGGGCCGGCGCGTTGTTTGGGCTCACCAGCTCCGTTGGTGGAATCCCCTGGCGCAGGAGTTCACGATCGCAAGCGGGCACGCCCCACTGCGCCAGCACGGTGTCCTGGCTCAGGGCGACAAGGTTGCGTTTGTCGGCAAACAGCGCATGCGCGCGCGCATGGGGCGTGATGACCACGGCCCCCGCGTCTGCGGCCTGCCTCAGCGCGGCATGCCGAGGTTCCGTCAGGTAGAAATCGGTCAGGCGGTTGTAGACCATGTCCACTGGTCGGTTGCCGAGCCACAATTGACTGTCCCGCCAGTTCAGCGCACACGGGTCGCAAATCGCCGCCGGCCATCCATGACGCTCGAAGAATTCGCGGAACAGCTCGAACTCCGGAGCCAGGTACTGGGCTTGCGGGTCGTCATCGACGATCGCCACCAGGCGTGGCCGCAGCTCCTTGTGCTGGAGGCGCCATTCGCCGAGAAACATCTCGAACACCACCGGCTCAATCTGATCGGTCTTGGGGGCGTGCCTGAAAATCCGGTCCATGGCCTCGCAACACGACTGCTGTGCCCGCGCCAGCGCGATGTTGAGCAGCAGACCACCCGCGTTGGTATTGACTTCGATCAGTTGCGGCCCTCGCGCGCCCAGGTGAAAGTCGAAACCCATGCAGACCCCGCGTGGACCGAAATCCCGCCTGGCGAGGGGATCCGCCCGCGCCAGGGCCTGTGCCTGGTAGCCCGGCAAGGCCGCCACGCGGGTGATGGCGGCCACCAGAGCAGCCATCCGCTCTGCCGTCGCCGTCGAGATGAAAACAACCGTCGATGAAAACAGATGGGGTCGGCTGCGCAGGATCTCACGCAACACCCCCAGTTGCCCGGTGCCATGCTCGACCTGCTGGCGCAGACGTTCCAGATCGAGCGTGCGGCAAAAACAGGTCTCATTGAGGGCTGCCGCCGGGTTCGGGGCCGATGGATCGGCTTCGCAGCTGGCGTTCACAGGAACACTCTCGCCTTTGCGGGCTACGGTGCGAGCTTGCGTGGGGTGGCCCGTCATCGCGGCGCTGATGCCCATTTTTACCGTCTCGGGATCGGAAACATGGTTCGATAATACGGCGGTTCCTCCGGCATTTTCCGGATATCCACAAAGATCGCGACCACTCCACCATGGCCTCAGCTTATCGACTGACCGCAGCCACCGGCATCCACAAGGGTGACCGTGACTACCAGCAGGACCAAGTCGCCATTTTCGCCCACCCACGGGCAACGGGTTGCCTGCTTGGCGTCGTCGCCGACGGCATGGGCGGGCGCAGCGGCGGACGCAAGGCCTCCGATCAGGTTCTGCTCACGGCCCGGCAGTTGTTCGAGCGGTACGACCCGAGCTCGGACGACGCCCCTTCCATGCTTCGGCAGATTGCGCAGGAAGCCCATGTGG
>JAEWVY010000204.1 GCA_023396625.1 Pseudomonadota bacterium
CCAGCGGCACGTCGCCCACGCGCGCGACGGGGCATCGGGGTGACGGCCCCAGGGGCAGCCGCGCCACGCCGCCCGGCACGGCCAGGGCGCGGGGCCAGGCCATCTCGGGTGGCGGCAAAGGTGTGGCCCCGAGGCAGGCGGCGGGCCGGAAGACCAGCATGCCGACCGCGCCGCAGGCACCCCGCAGGATGGGGCGGCGATTCATGGCCTCCTGCGCCGCCATGGGATGCATTTTTGAATAAAAAACAGGTTTATCCAGCGTGAAATGGTCATTTTGTGCTATCTTGATAGTAGCTTTATGCGGTGATCTTCCGCATTTCACAACCTTCTTTCTGCGGCCTAGGCCTGCACCTTCACGCCTTTCCAGAAGGCGACGCGGCCGCGCACCATCTCGGCTTCCGGCTTGGGGTCGGCGTAGTACCAGACCGCGTCCGGGTTGAGCTCGCCGTTGACCAGCAGGGAGTAGTAGCTGGCCTGGCCCTTCCAGGGGCAGGTGGTCCGGTGGTTGCTGAAGGTCAAGTACTCGCGTTTGAGCGCGCTTTCAGGGAAGTAGTGGTTGCCTTCCACCAGCACGGTGTCGTCGCTTTCGGCGATAAGGGTGTCGTTCCAGATGGCTTTCATGGCTTGGCTCCCGATCTCAGGTGTCACGTCATGATACCTGCGCATGCGGGATGGACAGGGGGGGAGGCTATCGGGCGAATGCCTTGCGCGAGCCGTCCTCGAAGACCTCGTCGTCGCGCACCAGGGCACCGGCGGCGTCCCAGCTGCGCTCGCGGGTCAGGCGGCCCCAGTCGTCATGAATGGATTCCGAACGGATCTGGCCGTGCTCGTCGAAGCGCTGGTGGCTGCCCACCGGCAACTGGCGATAGCGGGAGACGCCGAGGTACTGGCCATCGGCGGCGAGGCGGCCGTTGTCGTGGTACTGGCGCACCCGGCGCAGGGCCTGCCCGTGCGCGGTGTCATGGGTTGTCTGCTGCTTCATCTGGCCGTTCAGGTAATAGCTTTGTTCACTGACCAGCTTGCCGTCGGTCCAGCGTTTTTCCTCCTGCAGCGCGCCACTCTCGGCGTAGATTCGCGCTGTCTCGGGCACGCTGCCCTGATCGGTTTCCAGGAACCGTTCCTCGCGCAGCTTCACGCCCTGAGGCGAAAAACGCTGTCCGATGCGCCGCCCCCCATCGCGCTGGATCCGCTGCTGGACGGCGCCGTTGTCGTACAGCTGTTCCTGGTGCACGCGCCGGCCGTGGTCCAGCGTCATGCGCGCCCAGGGTTTCTGGTTCTCACGGAACAGTTCGACTTGCGACGCCCCGTTGAAACCGCAGAGCCGGCCGTCGTCCACGTCGGGTGCCAGGCGGGGTTCGCTCGCGCAGTGCAGTCCGCCGAGCTGCCCGTGCGAGGTGAATTCCGCGAACGCCAGTTCGCCCCGGGACGGGGTGTGGAAACTGACGCGGCTCAGGCGTCCGTTCCCGTGGAATTGCCGCGCCAGGCCGGTGACGCTGCCGTTGTCGTAGGTTCTGTCGCGCAGCACCTGCCCCGAGGGCGCAAATTCCCGGAATCGACCCTGCCGGTTCCCCCGCTCGTTCACGCTGAACTCCTGGCTCAGCACGCCGTTGTCGTAGTAGCGCCGCAGACCCACCGAGGCGCCGTTGCGCCATTCTTCTTCGCGTTGCAGGCGCCCGGAATCACGGTCCACGCAGCGCATCAAGCCGGATTTGCCCTGCGTGGTGTGGCCATTGGCGGGGTTCACGGGTTCGTTTGCGATCGTGCAGTCGAGCACGGCGGCCGCCATCATGGGCACAAGGAGGGCGCCGATGCCGACGCAAAGCGTGATCCCGAAGCGGCCGCGGGGCGCGGGCTGCGGGGTCGGGACTTTGATGGAACAATGCTTCATCGGATCATCTCGCGGCTGGAGGGGACGGGGCGTGGTTGCGCGGCGCACAGACGTGATGTTAGCGAGGGCCGGGGCGCCCGCGGGGCCTGGCCGGAGGATGAGACAATGCGCCGCCTGGATGGCGCTCGACACGAGGAGATGACATGGGCAAGGGGCGGCTGGAAGCTTTCAGTGATGGCGTCATCGCCATCATCATCACGATCATGGTGCTGGAGATGAAAGTGCCGCACGGCGACTCGCTCGAATCCCTGCGCCCCCTGGTCCCGGTGTTCCTGAGTTACGTGCTGAGCTTTGTCTATATCGGCATCTACTGGAACAATCACCATCACATGCTGCATGCGTGCCAGAAAGTGTCCGGCCGGGTCCTGTGGGCCAATCTTCACCTGCTGTTCTGGCTCTCGCTGCTGCCCTTCGCCACGGGCTGGATGGGGGAGAACCACTTTGCCGCCATGCCGTCGGCGCTGTACGGCGGGGTGCTGCTGTGCGCGGCCATGGCCTACTGGATCCTGCAGCAGGCCATCATCGCGGCCGATGGGCCGGCGTCGCTGCTCAAGATCGCCGTCGGAGGCGACTGGAAAGGCAAGCTTTCCCCGTGGCTGTATCTCATCGCCATCGGGGCCTCCTTCCAGATGCCGTGGCTCGCGCAGGCGATCTACGTCGGGGTCGCGCTGACCTGGCTGGTGCCGGACCGGCGCATCGAGCACGCGCTCGAGCGCAGATAGCGCGGGCGGTTTTCCCGTCAATCCCCTTTCACCACCCCCTCGCGCCGCGGGTCGGCGCCACCGAGCAGCAGCGGCAGGCCGCGGGCCGGGTCGCGCACGATGGCCTGCAGGCCGCTGGTCATGGGCATCTCGCGGATTTCGGCGCCGCGCGCGCGCAGCGCCTGGACCGTGGCCGCGGAGAACCGGTGTTCCTCCAGCAGGCCGGGGCCGCCCAGTGAGCCGAAGTTCGGCAGGTCGACGGCCTGTTGCGGTGTCAGGCCCCAGTGCAGCACGCCGTAAAGCGCCTTGGCGGTGTAGTGGATGATCAGCGCGCCGCCCGGACTGCCGGTGCTCATCACGAACTGGCCCGTGGCTTTGTCGAACACCAGTGTGGGCGCCATGGACGAGCGCGGGCGTTTGCCGGGCTGCACGCGATTGGCCACGGGTCGTCCCTGGGCGTCGGTCGGGACAAAACTGAAATCGGTCAGCTGGTTGTTGAGCAGGAAGCCTTTCACCATCTGGCGGGCACCGAAGGCGTCCTCGACGGTGGAGGTCATGGCCAGGGCATGGCCGTTGCCGTCCACGATGCTGATGTGGCTGGTGCCATGCTCGATCTGCTCGGGCATGGGGGCCAGGCTGGTGGGGGTGCCGCCTGGGTTGCCTGGCCGGGCGGATTTCATGGCGGGGGCGCCCGGGCCCTGGTTGATCAGCCTGGCCCGGGAGGCCAGGTAGGCGGGGTCGAGCAGGCTGTGCCAGCTGCCTGCGGGCGGGGACACGAAGTCGGGATCCGCGATGTATTGCGCGCGGTCGGCAAAGGCCAGGCGCGACGCCTCGGTGTAGAGATGCAGCCACTCGGCACCGGGCGCCGGCCCCCGCGGTCCCGATTCCAGGGGAAGCTTGCCGGCCTGGGTCTGGTTCAGCAGCCCCAGGATCTGGCCCACGGCGATGGCGCCCGAGCTTGGCGGGGGAAAGCCGCAGACGCGGTAGTCGCGCGCCGGGGTCGGGTGGTCGTGGCAGAGGGCCGCGCGCTTCCTGGGCTGGTAGCCGGCCAGATCCTCCAGGCTCAGCGAGCCCGGGTTGACGGGGTGTCGCCGGACCTTGTCGACGATGGCGCGGGCCACGTCCCCTTCGAGCAGGGCCCGGGGACCCTGAGCCGCGATGCCGCGCAACACGGCGGCGTAATCGGGGTTCTTGAGGACGTGCCCCACGGGCCAGGGTCGGCCTGCGGGGTCGAAGAAATAGGCCGCGGCCACGGGGTCCTTGGCCAGGTGTTTGTCGCTGGCCAGCAGGGTGTGCAGCCTGGCGCTGACCGGGAATCCGCCTTCGGCCAGCGCAATGGCAGGCTTGAAGAGATCGGCC
>JAEWVY010000080.1 GCA_023396625.1 Pseudomonadota bacterium
TCCTGGTCGTGCGTGACGAAGATGCTGGTCACGTGCAAGTCGTCGTGCAAGCGGCGCAGCCAGCGCCGCAGTTCCTTGCGCACCTTGGCGTCCAACGCGCCAAAGGGCTCGTCCAGCAGCAGCACCTTGGGTTCCACGGCCAGGGCGCGCGCCAGGGCGATGCGCTGGCGCTGTCCGCCTGAAAGCTGCGACGGGTAGCGGTCGGCCAGCCAGTCGAGCTGCACCAGGTCCAGCAGCTCGTGCACCTTGGCCTTGATCCGGTCCTCGCTCGGGCGTTGGCTCCGGGGCTTGACGCGCAGACCGAAGGCCACGTTCTCGGCCACCGTCATGTGCCGGAACAGCGCGTAATGCTGGAACACAAAACCCACCTGGCGCTCGCGCACGTGCACCTCGGTCGTGTCCTCGCCGCTGAACAGGATGTTTCCGTGGTCGGCGGTTTCCAGCCCGGCAATGATGCGCAGCAGCGTGGTCTTGCCACAGCCCGAGGGGCCCAGCAGGGCCACGAGTTCGCCGGAGGCGATGTCCAGCGACACGTCACGCAGCGCGTGGAAGTCGCCAAACTGTTTGCCGACGTTGCGGATTTCGATGCTCATGATGTCCTTCAGGGCGTGGGCCGCTCGGGCGGCAGATCGGCGGTGGCCTTCAGCTCGCGCTCATGGCGCCACTCCACCACCGACTTGATGACCAGCGTGACCAGGGCCAGCAGCGCCAGCAGCGAGGCCACGGCAAAGGCGGCGACCGACTGGTATTCGTTGTACAGCACTTCCACGTGCAGCGGCATGGTGTTGGTCTGGCCGCGGATGTGGCCCGAGACCACCGACACCGCGCCGAACTCGCCCATGGCGCGGGCGTTGCACAGGATCACGCCGTAGATCAGGCCCCACTTGATGTTGGGCAGCGTCACGTACCAGAAGGTCTGCCAGCCGCTGGCGCCCAGCACCTGCGCCGCCTGTTCCTCGTCGTTGCCCTGCGCCTGCATCAGCGGAATCAGTTCGCGTGCGATGAAGGGGAAGGTCACGAACACGGTGGCCAGCACGATGCCCGGCACGGCAAAGACGATCTTGACGTCGTGCGCCATCAGCCAGGGCCCCAGCCAGCCCTGCGCGCCGAAGATCAGCACGTAGATGAGCCCCGCCACCACGGGCGAAACGGAGAACGGCAAGTCCACCAGCGTGGTCAGGAATGTCTTGCCACGGAACTCGTACTTGGCAATGGCCCAGGCCGCCGCCACGCCGAACACCAGGTTCAAGGGCACGGCAATCGCGGCGGTGATGAGCGTCAGGCGGATGGAGGCCCAGGCGTCCGGCTCCTTGAGCGATTCCCAGTACACGTCCACGCCCTTGCGCAAGGCTTCGGCAAACACGGCCGCCAAAGGCAGCACCAGGAACAGGGCGATGAACACCAGCGCCACGCCAATGAGGCTGCGGCGCACCCATGCCGGCTCGGTGGTGGACGACGGCTGAGCGCGCGCTGCCTGGGTCAGGAGAGGATTCACTTGTGCGCTCATCGTTTTTTCCAGGCTTGCAGGCCGTTGATGATCAGCAGCAGGACGAAGGAGATCAGCAGCAGCACCACGGCCACGGCGGTGGCGCCGGCGTAGTCGTACTGCTCCAGCTTGCCGATGATGATGAGGGGCGTGATTTCCGAGACCATGGGCATGTTGCCGGCGATGAAGATCACCGAGCCGTATTCCCCCACGGCACGGGCAAAGGCCATGGCAAAGCCTGTGAGCAGCGCCGGCGCGATGGACGGCAGGATCACCAGGGTGAAGGTCTGCCAGCGCGTGGCGCCCAGGCAGGTGGCGGCTTCCTCCAGTTCCTTCTCGGCGTCTTCCAGCACCGGCTGCACCGTGCGCACCACGAAGGGCAGGCCGATGAAGATCAGCGCGATCACCACGCCATTGGGGTTGAACGCCAGCTTGATGCCGTGCGGCTCCAGGTACTGCCCGATCCAGCCGTTGCCCGCCAGCAGCGCGGTGAGCGAGATGCCGGCCACGGCCGTGGGCAGGGCAAACGGCAGGTCCACCAGGGCGTCCACGATTCTTTTGCCGGGGAAACGGTAGCGCACCAGCACCCAGGCCACCAGCAGCCCGAACACCGCGTTCACCAGCGCAGCCGCGAAGGAAGCGCCAAACGTGAGCCGGTACGAGGCCAGCACGCGCGGCGAACTCACGGCTTCCCAGAACTGCTCCAGGGTGAGCGTGAAGGTCTTGAACACCAGGGCCGACAGCGGGATCAACACGATCAACGCCAGGTAGAACAGCGTGTAGCCCAGCGTCAGGCGAAAGCCGGGCAGCACGCGCCGCGCGGGGCGTCGGGGCGCGGAGCGTCCTGCCGCGTGGCGCGGCGTGGAAAGAACGGCGGCTGTCATTTACTTGACCGCGTACAGCTTGTCGAACTGACCGTCGTCGTTGAAGTGCAGCTTCTGAGCCTCGGCCAGCGAACCGAAATAGTCGCTCACGCTGAACAACTGGATGGGCTTGAAGGTGGCGGCGTACTTCTTCAGGATGGCTGGCGAGCGCGGGCGCAGCGCGTGTTTGGCGGCGATCTCCTGCGCTTCGTCGGAATACAGGTAGTCGAGGTAGGCACGCGCCAGTTCGCCCGTGCCCTTCTGGGCCACGGTGCGCTCCACCACGGCCACCGGGTTCTCGGCCACGATGCTGCTGGAGGGGTGCACGGCGTCCACCTTGCCGGCGCCGAATTCACGGTCCACCGACACCACTTCGGACTCGAAGGTCACCAGCACGTCGCCGATGTTGCGCTGCAGGAAGATGGTGGTGGCGTCGCGCCCACCCTTGGCCAGCACGGGCACGTTCTTGTACAGCTTGCCTACGAATTCGGCCGCTTGCGCGTCGGTGCCCCCCTTTTTGCGCACCGAGCCCCAGGCCGCCAGGTAGGCCATGCGGCCGTTGCCGCCGGTCTTGGGGTTGACCACGATCACCTGCACGCCGGGGCGGATCAGGTCGTCCCAGTCCTTGATGCCCTTGGGGTTGCCCTGGCGCACCAGGAACAGCATGGTGGAGGTGGTGGGTGCGGCGTTGTGCGGGAAGCGTTTGGACCAGTCGGAGGCCACCACGCCGTTCTTGGCGAGGAAGTCCACATCGGTGGTGGTGTTCATCGTCACCACATCGGCCTGCAGACCGTCGTTCACGGCACGGGCCTGGGCGCTGGAGCCGCCGTGAGCCTGATCGATCTTGATCGTCTTGCCCGTGAGCTTCTTGTAGTGCGCCACGAAGGCGGCGTTGTAGTCCTTGTAGAACTCCCGTGCCACGTCGTAGGACGCGTTCAGCAGTGTCTGGGCCGAGGCCAGCGAACCCAGGGACAGGGCGACGGCCCCGAGGGCCAGGCGAAGAGAGGTTTTCATGCGGGTTCCAGGAATTGAAGGGGATCGGGTACCGACGGCGCGGGGTGAAAGCTCAAACCCGGCTCGCCCACCAGCGACTGCAGCAGTGCCAGGCCCAATGGCCATTCGCCGTGGCCGGAGTCCACGTTGATGTGGCCGGCGTCCTGGATGCGCACGAATTCGCTGCCCCAGGCGCGGGCGTAGGCGCCGGCCAGGCGAATGGGGCAGTACGGGTCGTTGCTGCTGGCCACCAGCACGTTGCGGTAGGGCAGCTTGTGGTAGGGCACGGGGGCAAAGTCGGCCAGCGCGCCGCGCCGCTCGGGGTCGGCCGGGGCCACCAGCAGCGCGCCCTGGATGCGGGCCACGGCCTCGGGCGGCAGATGCGTGGTGGCGATGCAGCCCAGGCTGTGCGCCGCAATCACCACCGGGCCGTCTTCGGCCAGGATGGTGTCGGCCAATGCCTGCACCCAGGGCTGGCGCAGGGGCGAGAACCAGTTGTCCTGACGCACGCGTACGGCGTGGGTGAGCCGGTCGGCCCACAGGGTTTGCCAGTGGCCCGGTCCGGAGTCGCGCCAACCGGGGACGATGACGATGCGGGGGTGGGTTGCCATGGTGCGCTGGTGCGTGGAATGAATCGTGAAGACGACGCATTGTGCGAACCAGCACTTAAAACTCAAACGACTATATGGTTACTTGTTAAGTATCTTATGGAATATAGATTCCCGGGCTGAACCTGTCAGTGACAGTGAATTTGCATATGCGCAATTTATTGTTGCAATGGACGAAACGCCCTCTACACTCCTGCCGAACGTCATCGCCACCCCATCCAGTCCGTTTGCCTCATGCAACAGTCCCAGGAATTCTTCGACATTCTTATCAGCGGTGGCACCATCATCGATGGCACTCGGGCACCTCGGTATGACGCCGACATCGGGGTTCGCGAGGGTCGGATCGCTGCCGTCGGCAAGCTCGCTGGTTCTGCAGCACTTCAGACGATCTCGGCCCATGGTCGCATCGTCGCACCAGGCTTTATCGACGCGCACACGCACGACGACCAGGCACTGCTTGCGCAACCCGACATGCGTTACAAGGTTTCTCAAGGAGTGACCACGGTGATCGGCGGCAACTGCGGCATCAGTGCCGCGCCCTTGCGGGATGGACTGGATTTGCCCATGCCCCTGAATTTGCTCGACACGCCAGCAAGTGGCCGGTTCCCATCCTTTTCCGCCTACATCGACGCCGTTCGAGCCGCCCCACCCTCGGTCAACGTGGCCGCCATGGTGGGGCACACGACGTTGCGCGCATTGCATATGACAAGGCTGGACCGGCCTGCCAACCCTGTAGAGATTGCCGCCATGCGCCACGAAGTCGACCTTGCCTTGCAGGCCGGTGCGATTGGGCTGTCAACTGGGACCTTCTATCCACCTGCGGCCGCAGCAACAGCACAGGAGATTATCGAAATTGCTCGGCCTTTGTCGTCCCGAAAGGCGGTTTATGCCACGCACATGCGGGATGAATCCGACCAGGTCATCCAAGCCCTTGAGGAAACCTTCTCGATCGGGCGTGAACTGGGCGTACCCGTCGTCCTATCTCATCACAAATTGCTCGGTCCGCAGAATTTCGGGAAATCCTCGCTCACCTTGCCCTTGATACAGCACGCCATGAAGCACCAATGCGTGGCACTCGACTGCTATCCCTATACCGCAGGATCAACCATGATTCGCACCGATCGCGGCATGCTGGACAGTCGTGTATTGATCGCGTCGAGTCAGCCTCACCCCGAATGTGCAGGCCGCGATCTGGCCGACATCGCCACCGAATGGGGTGTCACCCAGACCGAGGCCGCGCAACGCTTGCAGCCGGGCAGTGCCATCTATTTCATGATGGATGAACACGACGTTCAACGCATCATGGCCTTCGATGAGACCATGATTGGATCCGATGGGATACCCCTGGGCGAAAAACCCCACCCGCGGTTGTGGGGCACCTTCCCGCGGGTACTTGGGCACTACAGCCGCGACATCGGACTCTTCCCGCTGGAAACGGCGGTCTGGAAAATGAGTGGTTTGACAGCCCGAAACTTCGGTCTGAAAGGCCGCGGCACCCTTGCCGTCGGAAATTATGCCGATGTGGTGATCTTTGACGCATCCTCGATATGCGACACCGCTACCTATGAAGAACCGACCCGCACAGCCCGGGGTATCGAATGCGTACTGGTCAACGGCGTTGTGACCTGGCGCAGCGGCCGTCACTGCGGGGCACGTTGCGGTCAGTTCATCACGCGGGTCGACACGCATTGACCCGTCCTCTCGTTTCGGTAACCCTTGTGTACTTCACTTTTCCAAAGGCCTCGTCTATGTTGAAAAAATTCGCCAGACCACTTCTCCTTGCCGCACTCGCGATGAGTTTCGGGGCGACTCCCGCAAAAACCCTCAGAGTGGCCAATCAGGGCGATGCTCTGTCGATGGACCCCCATTCGCTGGCGGAAGCAGTCCAGCTGGCGTTCACCGGCAATATCTACGAACCCCTGGCCGCGAACGGCAAGAACCTGGAACTGGTTCCCGCTTTGGCCACGCGCTGGACGCTGGTGAAGCCCACCGTATGGCGATTCGAACTGCGCAAAGGCGTCCGATTTCATGACGGGCGCCCCTTCAACGCAGATGACGTGGTGTTTTCGCTCAAGCGTGCCCAGGGAGAAGGCTCCGACATGAAGGCGCAGCTGGCGTCGGTTCGAGAAATTCGCAAGGTGAATGACTACACCGTTGATGTCGAAACCAATGGTGCCAACCCGATCCTTCCGAATCTGCTCGGCGCTGTCTACATGCTCAGCAAATCGTGGGCCGAGGAAAATGGTGCGCAACGTCCGGTAGACCGCCGCAAGGGCATCGAAAACACAGCCTCCTTCAAAGCCAACGGCACCGGACCCTACCGTCTGCGGGAACGTCAACCTGGTGTGCGCACCGTGTTGGACAGGCATCATCAATACTGGGGCAATGTGGAAGGCAACGTGACCGAGGTAGTCTTCCAGCCGATCAGTAACGACGCCACCCGCGTAGCGGCCCTTCTTTCCGGCGAAGTGGATGTGATCGATCCCCTGCCCTTGCAGGACGTGCCCCGGCTGCAGGCCAATCCGGCCTTGCGGGTCGCACAAGGCCCCGAATCGCGCATCATTTTTCTGGGGTTCGACCAGAAACGCGATGAACTGCTGTATTCCAGCGTCAAGGGCAAGAATCCGTTCAAGGACAAACGGGTTCGCCAGGCGTTCTATCAGGCCATCGATACCAACGCCATTATCGAAAAGGTGATGCGCAAGGCAGCTAGACCGGCGGGGCTGATGGTTGCCGAAGGCATGAACGGTTATGCGGCTGAACTGGACAAGCGCCTGCCGTTTGATCCGGCAGCCGCGCGCAAACTGTTGATCGACGCAGGTTACCCGGATGGTTTCGAGCTCACCATGAACTGTCCCAATGACCGTTATGTGAACGACTCGTCCATCTGTCAAGCGGTGGCAGCGAACCTGTCTCGTATCGGCGTGAAGGTTCGGCTGCAGGCTGAGCCCAAGTCCTCGTATTTCCCGCGCGTACTCAAGCGCGACACCAGCTTTTTCATGGTGGGCTGGTCGCCCGCGGCATACGATGCCCACAATGCCCTTTTCGCGCTGATGTCCACCCCCAATGGGGCTCAGGGTCAGTGGAACATGGGCGCCTACAGCAATCCGAAAATCGATGCGCTCACCCAGGCAGCCCAGACTGAAACCAATCTGACCAAGCGCACGAAGATGATGCAGGAGGCACTGGTGCTTCACCGCGATGACATCGGCCACATCCCCCTGCACCAGCAGGCTCTTGCCTGGGGTGTGCGCGCCAATGTAGACATCTTCCAACGTGCTGACAACTACATGTTCTTCAAGTGGGCAACGGTGCGTTGAAAAACAGAAATGCGGGCCGTCATAGGCTCGCCAAGTGTCGCAGGTCCACCCGGAGAATCTGTCTGCCGATATCTGGTTGAGATGTGTACAGCATGGCAGCCGCCTCCGTGCGTGAAGCCGCAACGGCGGTTTTACGCACGGAGCCAAATTTCTGAAAATACGTGTGCTGATGACTCCCAACGGCAGCTGTGCAAAGAGCGCATGTCGCCACGTGATCACACGTGGCTATTTCTAGAGTTTGGCGATAGAGACTTCAGTGGACTTGATCAGCGCCACCACATCGGAGCCGATCACGAGTTGCAAATCGTCCACGGAGCGCGTGGTGATGACCGAGGTCACGATACCCCAGGGAGTCTCCACATCGACTTCGGACACGACGTCGCCGCGGATGATTTCGCGGACCTTGCCTTTGAACTGGTTGCGCACGTTGATGGCTTGAATCGACATGGAATTCTCCTTGGATGAACAGTTAAAGAAAGTAAAAAGGAACGCAGTAAGCGCAGCAACAAGCGTCGGAGCCCATTCACACGGCCCAGCGCAGACCATGGGCGGGCACGCCAGGCCAGGCCAAGTCGGCCGCGGCAGGCTCACTCTCTGGCTTTTGCAGTACGCGGTCCAGGATGCGTTTTTCCTGCGCAGCAAAGGCAGCGTCGCCGTGGGAGCGTGGGCGTCCCAGGGCGATGGGTTCGTCCAACCCGATGCGTCCGTCTTCGATCAGGATCACACGGTCGGCCAGGGCCACGGCTTCCTGCACGTCGTGCGTCACGAGCAAGGCGGTGAAGCCGCTGGCGCGCCACAGGGTTTCGATCAGGCGGTGCATTTCGATGCGCGTCAGCGCATCCAACGCGCCCAGTGGCTCATCCAGCAGTAGCAGGCGCGGGTTGTGAACCAGCGCCCGCGCCAGGGACACGCGCTGGCGCTGCCCGCCGGACAACCGCGCTGGCCAGTCGCCCCCCCGGTCGCCTAGGCCGACGCGATCCAGCACCTCCTGGGCGGCCTTTCGTTGCGATGCGGGCAGACCCAGGGCCACGTTGTCGAGGACGCGTTTCCAGGGCAGCAGGCGCGAGTCCTGAAACATGATGCGGGTGTTCTGCGACAGGCCGGCCAGCGGCCGGCCATCGGCCACGATCTGTCCGCTGGTGGCCGACTCCAGGCCCGCAACCAAGCGCAACAGGGTGCTCTTGCCGCAGCCGCTGCGGCCCACGATGGCCACGAACTGCCCGGGCTCGATGGTGAGTTGAGCGCTGCGCAACACCTCACGCGGGCCGTAGCGTTTGGATAAGCCTTGGGCTTCCAGGTGGATGCCACGCACATTTTCAAAACTCATGTATTCCTCCTTGGCACGGACGCCAGCCCATCAAGGCAAGCGCAGCATGACCCTTTCGCGAGCACCCGAGAGCACGCCACACGCAGTGGGCAAGAGTTGAGGGATTCATTGGTAGCCGGGGTGCCAACGCAGCCAGTAGCGTTCCAGCCCTTTGGCAAACACGTCGGCCAGCTTACCCAGCAACGCGTACAGCAGGATGCCGACCAGCACCACGTCGGTTTGCAGGAATTCGCGGGCGTTCATGGTCAGGTAACCGATACCGGCCTGGGCTGAGATGGTTTCCGCCACGATCAGGATCACCCACATCAGGCCGAGCGAAAAACGCAGCCCGACCAGAATCGACGACAGCGCACCGGGCAGGACGACCTCGCGGTACAACTGCCAGCGACTCAGCCCATAGGTGCGTGCCATCTCGATCAGCCCTGGGTCGACATTGCGAATGCCGTGTGAGGTGTTGAGGTAGATCGGGAAAAACACCGACACTGCGATCAGGAACAGCTTGGCGCTTTCGTCGATGCCGAACCAGAGGATGACCAGCGGAATCAGCGCCAGCGCCGGGATGTTGCGCACCATCTGGAGGGTGGAGTCCAGCAGCGTGTCGGCCCAGCGGAACGAGCCAGTCAGTAGCCCCAGCGCCAGTCCCAGACCGCCGCCGATAGCCAGACCGGTCAGGGCACGCCAGGCACTGATCTGCACATGGATCCACAGCTCACCCGACAGCGTCAGTGTCCAAGCGGCCTTTACCACCTCCAGCGGTGCCGGCAGCACCCGGGTCGAGAGCCAGCCTTGGGCAGAGAACACCTGCCACAGCACCAGCAGCGCCACCGGCAGCAGCCAAGGTAGCAACCGCAACGCAACGCCGCGCAAGAAAGCCAGCGCGCTGGCCGCCAGTTGGCGCCCGCTGCCGCCTTGCAGCGGTTGCAGTGACGGCTGAACCAGAAAGCCGAAGCCCGGCGCCTCCACCGTGGTGTCGGCCACTGCGGCCAGTTCATGTGTGGTGTGTGTCATGCATTCTCCTTCTGCCCAACGACGGGCTTCAGAAATTCCAGCGCATGCTTGCCGATCTGGAAGCCGAGCTGAGCATCGATGATGGAATGGGCACTCTTTCAGCTTTGCGCCGCGCGCAGCCCTTCAGGCTTGTGCGCATTGACGACGATCTCGCCGAAAGGGCTGAGCTGGTGGCTGCCCTGCAACGTGCCGGGCGCCTGCACCCCGATATGCGGGAACACCAGTTCGGCAAAGCGGTAGGCCTCTTCCAGGTGCGGGTAACCCGACAGCACAAAGGTGTCGGCGCCGATGTCCTGGTACTCCTTCAGGCGGCGGGCTATGGTCTCGCCATCGCCCACCAGGGCCGTGCCGGCGCCGCCGCGCACCAGACCCACGCCAGCCCACAGGTTGGGGCTGATCTCCAGCTTGGCGCGGCTGCCGCCGTGCAGCGCACGCATGCGGCGCTGCCCTTCCGAATCCATGCCGGCGAAGGTGTTCTGCGCCTTGGCAATGATCTCGTCGTCCAGGTACTTGATCAGCTCGCCCGCCGCGGCCCAGGCCTGCTCATTGGTTTCGCGTGCGATCACGTGCAGGCGCACGCCGAACTTCACCTTGCGGCCTTGCTTGGCGGCGCGCCGGCGGATGTCGTCGAACTTCTTGGCCACTTCGGCTGGCGGCTCGCCCCAGGTCAGGTACAGCTCGACCTGCTCGGCCGCCAAGTCGTGCGCGGCGTCAGACGAACCACCGAAGTACAGCGGCGGATGCGGCTGCTGCACGGCCGGGAACAGTTGCTTCACGCCCTTGACCTTGAGGTGTTTGCCGTCAAAGTCCACCTTCTCGCCGGCCAGCAGGCGGCGCCAGATGTGCAGGAACTCGGCTGCGTGCTCATAACGCTCGTCGTGGCTGAGGAATGTGCCATCCGCCTCCAGGTCGCCGGCATCGCCGCCGGCCACCACGTTGACCAGCAGCCGGCCGCCGCTCAGGCGGTCGAAGGTGGCCGCCTGCCGCGCCGCCACGGTGGGCGAAATGGTGCTGGGGCGCAGGGCCACCAAGAACTTCAGCCGCTGAGTGACAGGAATCAGGCTGGAGGCCACGGTCCATGGGTCTTCGCAAGAACGGCCGGTGGGAATCAGCACACCGCCATAACCCAGGCGTTCGGCCGCCTGCGCGATCTGCTGCAGATAACCCTGGTCGACGGCGCGTGCGCCGTGGGCCGTACCGAGGTAATGGCCATCGCCATGGATGGGAAGGAACCAGAAAACGTTCATTTGAGTTTCTCTTTGAGGCGAAGTGGTTGATAGTTCAGATACGCCGTACTGGTGGCCAGACAATTTCGGCCACGTTGACGGTCTTTGGAATCAGCCCCAACTTTTGGAAGGCATCGGCCACGCGTTGCTGGTCGGCCACGGTCTGCGGGCTCAGCGGCCCCACCGGTGACTTCGGCCGCCGTTGCAGGAACAGGCTGACCACACCCGCATCCAGGCCGCTGAAATCGGCGATCAGCTTGATGACCTCCTTGCGGTTCTCCTGCGCCTGGAGGTCGGCGCGCGTGAGTTCCTCGAACAGCACGGCCACGGCGTGCGCATGCTGGGTGGCGAAGGCACGCGAGGCCAGGTAGAACGAGTTGTTGCTGGACAGGTCGAGCCCGGTGGCCAGCACGCGCGGCTGGATCGCCAGCTCGGTGGCGGCGTAGTACGGATCCCAAATCGCCCAGGCGTCGACGCTCCGGCGCTCGAAGGCGGCACGCGCATCGGCTGGTGCCAGGTAGATCGGTTGGATGTCGCGCCACTGCAGGCCGGCCTTCTCGACCGCCCGCACCAGCAGGTAGTGCGCGCTGGAGCCTTTTTGCAAGGCGATCTTGCGGCCCTTGAGGTCGGCCAGCTTCTTCACCGGGGAGTCCTTCAGCACCAGGATGGCCGAGCTGTCGGGCTTGGGTGGCTCGGCGCCGACGTACAGCAGATCCTTGCCGGTAGCCTGGGCAAACACCGGCGGCGAATCGCCGGTGAGGCCGAATTCCAGGCTGCCGACTGACAGCGCTTCAAGCAGTTGCGGGCCGGCCGGAAACTCGATCCAGCTCACCTTGGTATTGTGAAAACGCTTTTCCAGCACGCCCTGCTGCTTGAGGATCACGAGGTTGACGGCGGACTTCTGGTAGCCGATACGCAGCAGCTCGGGTGCCTTGACGGCTTGGGCATGGGCCACGTGCCTGCCCAGGCCCCAGTTGATGGCCGTCAGGCTCAGGATCTGCAACAGGCGGCGGCGTAGGGAGGAATGGTTGTGGCGCATGACAGACTCCTCACCCGTTTCAGCGTGTCGGCTTCCAGGCCGCGTCGCGCACGACGATGGGTTTTGGAATCAGCTTGAGTTCGTAAAAGGCATCGGCAATTTTCTGCTGCTCGGCGATGACGGCATCGGTCAGGCGCGTCACGCCATAACCGTAGCGGCGCAGGTTGACTTCCACCACGTCGGCATCCAGCCCCTGCAGCGGCGCGATGATGGCCGCCGCCTGCTTGACATTGGCCTTGAGCCACGTGCCCTGCGCCACCACGTCGTCGAACAGAGCCTGGATCGCGTCCGGCCACTTCTCCACATAGGAACGCTCGGCCAGGTAATAGGCATAGTTGTTCACCACGCCCTTGCCGTCGGCCAGCACGCGGGCACCAGTCTGCTTCTCGGCAGCGGCAAAGAACGGGTCCCAGATGGCCCAGGCATCGACCGCTCCCTTCTCAAAGGCGGCGCGGGCGTCGGCCGGCGGCAGGAACACCGGCTGGATGTCGGCGTACTTCAGGCCGTGCTTCTCCAGCAGCTTGACCAGCAGGTAATGCACATTGGAGCCCTTGTTCAAGGCCACCTTCTTACCCCTGAGGTCGGCCACCGTCTTGAGAGGTGAGTTCTTCGGCACCAGTAGGGCCTCGGCTTCCGGCGCGGCCGGGTCATTGCCGATGTAGACAAATTTGGCCCCGGCAGCCTGGGCAAAGATGGGCGGCGCCTCGCCGACGAAACCGACATCAACGGAGCCGACGTTCAAGCCTTCCAGCAGTTGCGGGCCGGCCGGAAATTCCACCCATTTCAGGCCCACACCCAGCGGTGCCAGGCGTTTTTCCAGCGTGCCTTGCGCCTTTTGCAGCACGAACAGGCTGGCCGACTTCTGGTAGCCGATGCGCAGCACGCGCGGCGCAGGCTTTTGCGCCAGCGCGATGCCGCTGCCGCCCAGTGCGGCGGCGGCCAAGCCGGTGGCGAGAAACTGGCGGCGGTTGCTGCCCAGGAATGAGTTCATGACAAGTCCTTCTCGGTAAAGCGCAGGCAAGGCTTCGCCCTTGCCGCTTGCGCGGTTTTTTGCAAACAGGAGCCCGGCGCTTACCGGGACGCGGGGGGAGAAATCGTCACACGCTACATCGCACCTGTGAGAAGGCGATCGGCGCAAAACGCGCGCGGTGCCCGGGCCGGGGCACCAGGCCGTCAGCCACAAGGCTGCTCACGGCATCGTCCAGCCGGCTGCCGATGTCCGGCGCCACCTCGTAGCCCCCCTCGGGCACGAGCGTGACCTGCGCGTCCGTGGCGTAGATGCCGGACAGGATGTGGCGCGCACCCAGCGACTGCAGCACCGGGCGCAGCGCATAGTCCAGCGCCAGCATGTGGTGCGGGCTGCCGCCGGTGGCCAGTGGCAGCACGGTCTTGTCCTTGAGCGCCGTCTGCGGCAGAAGATCCAGAAACACCTTGAGCACGCCGCTGTAGGCCGCCTTGTACACCGGCGTGGCCACCACCACGATGTTGGCTTGCGCCACCAGATCGATGGCGTCCGAGATGGAGCGATGCCCGACATCGGCCAGCAGCAAGGCTTGCGGCGACAAATCGCGCACGCGCACCCGCTGCACCTGGGCGCCACGGGTTTCCAGGCGCTGGCCCGCGGCTTCCAGCAGGGCGGCGGTGCGCGAACGCTCCGAGGGACTCCCGGCAATCAACAGGACGGACATGGTGTGGGCTTTCCTTGCGTGCGGAGGGTGTGGCTTATTTCTTGGCGTAGATCTGGTCGAACACGGCGCCGTCGGCAAAGTGGTCCTTGGCCGCCTTGCTCCAGCCGCCAAAGGCTTCGTCGATGGTGAACAGATTGAGCTTGGGCAGCTTGGCTACGTACTTGGCCTGGAACTTGGGCGAGATCGGGCGATAGAAGTTCTTGCCGGCGATGTCCTGGCCTTCGTCGGTGTACAGGTATTCCAGATAGGCCTGGGCCACGGCGCGTGTGCCCTTGCGCTCCACGTTCTTGTCCACGATGGTCACAGGCGGCTCGGCCAGGATGCTCAGGCTGGGATAGACGATGTCCACCTTAGAGCCGAATTCCTTTTCCAGCAGATGCGCTTCGTTCTCCCACGAGATGAACACGTCGCCCTGGTTGCGCTGTGCGAAGGTGATGGAGGAGCCGCGCGCGCCCGAGTCCAGCACCGGCACATTGCCATACAGCTTGGCGATGAAGTCCTTCGCCTTGGCGTCGCCACCGTACTTGCGCTTGGCGAATTCCCACGCGGCCAGGTAGTTCCAGCGGGCGCCGCCGGAGGTCTTGGGGTTGGGGGTGATCACGCTTACGCCGGGCTTGACCAGATCGTCCCAGTCCTTGATGCCCTTGGGGTTGCCCGTGCGCACCACCAGCACGATGGTGGAGGTGTAGGGCGCGGAGTTGTGCGGCAGGCGTTTTTGCCAGTCCT
>JAEWVY010000231.1 GCA_023396625.1 Pseudomonadota bacterium
CCGCACCGGATTGCGCCGCGCCAAACGTGGCTGCACACTCCAGATCAAATCATCCACCAACCCAAGATATCCCTCGGGATCAGTGCTGCCAATGGCGCCATTGAGTTGCGACTCGGCCACGACCTGAGCCCACGGCCCAAGGAGAAAGCCCCGCACCAGCACGGGGACGGACTTGTCGCCCAGTTTGGCGCTCCATTGCTCGACAAGGCGTTGCGCCAGCAGGTTGCGCTGTTCCACGTGCAGCAGGGCACGCGCAGTCTCCTCGCGCAGCCGTATCTGCGCCTTGTCATCCTCGTGCCACACTGCCTGCAGGGCCTCGATCTCCTTCGCAAAGGCACTTGCCCGGGTTTCCGTCGACGCCACAATCGACCCCACAGCGGCATCGATGGATTCGATGAATCGCGCGTAGCCGATTTCGGTCTCTCCGGTGAATGCCAGACTGCGATCGGTCACCCGGTCGAGGAATTGTCTGGCTGGATGTTTGGGATCGCTGAAAAAGCGCACATCCGTACGGGAAAGCTCCATCAGCGAACCATCCAGCCCGCGCAACACCTCCCTGACCCGTGGCAGCAGGCGCTCGTCCTGGATGAGATTTTCGAGCATCATGCGCGTCACTTCCTCGCCAATCTGCTGCCCGAGTTGCTTGCCATCAAGCTGGCCACGCTGCATCAAGTCGACTTGCTGCGCGGCCGCATTGCCAGCACCTGTCGCCTGCTCCTGTTTGCGAGACTCCAGCCGCCGGATCATTGCCTCGACCTGCTTCATGTCTTGCAGGGCGATCACCGAAGCTGGAATGGTGTGCAGAAAATCCGTGCCCTGTCGTCCGGTCAATGCCCCCAGATCCCCGAGATCGGCAGACAACAATCTGCGCAATCGCTCCAGGGTGAGCACCGCCCGGGTCGTCTCGTTGGCGCGGACTTCGCTGGCGGTATGCACCGTGGCGGACAGGCTTGGACTGGTTGTGCCAGCCAACTCCACGTCATGCGACAACATCCACTCGGACAGTTCCCGGTATATCTGGCGCAAGGCCACACCCAGACGTCCGGCCGCGGAGGCCAGGATCTCCGCGCGAACTTCGGCAATCGACAGATGGGCCGCCAGTGTGTCGCGCAATGCCTTGGCAAACAACTCGGGCCGCAGGGGATTGATGCTCGGCTGAACACTGATCCAGCCCATGACCGTGCTCATCAGCGCGTTGAAGCGCGGCAGTAACTCGGCGACGGCGAAATCGAGCTCCTGCTGCACCCTCGCCAATTCGATGCTTTCATCGAGTTGGCGCACATCGAGCAACTGGATGTCCTCGAAGCGCACCAGGGGCCGGTTGCCGCCGGCCATGCCGCCTCCATACGACAGCACCCGGACCTGCCCGGCGAATGCAGCACGCAACGAGTCGCGCCGCTCCAGCAGCTGTTCGACCACCGGCGTCAGCTCGATCCGCAAGCCCCCGGTACGGAGATGCTTCCCCGGCTGCAAACCCGCTGAAATTTCCAATCCATCGAGCACCTGGTCCATCAGGCCCGGCACATGCGCCAACGCCAGTTCAAGGCAGGTCGACACGGTCACCTTGCGGCGGCCGACATTGTCTGCAAGGCCGATTTTTCGGGTCAGAGCGTGTTTCATCGCGCCAGTATTGCAGGATTTCCCCGCCTCGCGGTGGGTTTTATTTCAGTGCCTTGAAGCGCATCCGGTGGGGTCTGGCTCCTTCCTCGCCCAGCCGCTTCCTCTTGTCCGCCTCATACTCCTGGTAGTTGCCATCGAAGAACACCCACTGGCTGTCGCCCTCGGCCGCGAGGATATGGGTCGCGATGCGGTCGAGGAACCAGCGGTCGTGGCTGATGACCAGGATAGACCCCGCGAACTCCAGCAGGGCATCCTCCAGCGCGCGCAGCGTTTCCACATCGAGGTCGTTGGAAGGCTCGTCGAGCAGCAGTACATTGCCACCGGCGATCAGAGTCTTGGCCAGATGCAGCCGGCCACGCTCGCCACCGGAAAGTGTGCCTACCTTTTTCTGCTGATCGCCTCCGTTGAAGTTGAAGCGCCCACAGTAGGCTCGGCTTGCCATCTGGAATTTGCCCACGGTCAGGATGTCGAGGCCACCGGAAATATCTTCCCACACGGTCTTGTCATTGGACAGATCGTCACGATGCTGGTCCACGAAAGCCATCTTCACCGTGGCACCGATGACGACTTCGCCGCTGTCGGGCTTCTCTCGTCCGGCAATCATCTTGAACAGCGTGGATTTGCCAGCCCCGTTCGGTCCAATGATGCCGACGATGGCACCGGCAGGCACCGTAAACGACAGATTGTCGATGAGCAGCCGGTCACCAAAGGACTTACTGACGTTGTGGAATTCGATGACCTGGCTGCCCAGGCGTTCAGCCACGGGAATGAAAATTTCCTGTGTCTCGTTGCGTCGCTGGTATTCGTGGTCGCTGAGTTCCTCGAACCGCGCGATACGCGCCTTGCTCTTGGCCTGTCGGCCCTTCGGATTCTGTCGCACCCACTCCAACTCCTTCTTCATGGCCTTGGTCCGGGCATCCTCCGTACGTTGCTCCTGCTCCAGCCGCGCCTCCTTCTGCTCGAGCCAGGTGCTGTAGTTGCCCTTGTACGGAATGCCATGGCCGCGGTCGAGCTCGAGAATCCATTCGGCCGCGTTGTCGAGGAAGTAGCGATCGTGGGTAATCGCCACGACGGTCCCGGGAAAACGTTGCAGAAACTGCTCCAGCCAGTCCACGCTTTCGGCGTCCAGGTGGTTCGTGGGCTCGTCCAGCAACAGCATGTCGGGACGGGAAAGCAGCAGTCGGCACAGCGCGACGCGACGTTTTTCCCCTCCGGAAAGGTTACCGACAACAGCATCCCAGGGAGGCAGGCGCAACGCGTCAGCCGCAATTTCAAGCTGATGCTCGGACGCATCCCCTGCCGTCGCGATGACGGCTTCCAGTTGGGCCTGCTCGGCGGCCAGGGTGTCGAAATCGGCGTTCTCGTCGGCATAAGCCGCGTACACCTCCTCAAGTCGCTGTTTGGCGGCCTTGATTTCCCCCATGCCACTTTCCACGGCCTCGCGCACGGTTTGTTCCGGATCCATCTGCGGCTCCTGGGGCAGATAGCCGATCTTCAGCCCCGCCATGGGAATCGCTTCCCCCTCGTACTCCTTGTCCACCCCCGCCATGATCTTCAGCAACGTCGACTTGCCCGACCCGTTGAGACCCAGCACACCGATTTTGGCGCCGGGGAAAAAAGACAGGGAAATATCCTTGAGAATCTGTCGCTTCGGCGGAACGATCTTGCCGAGGTGATTCATCGAAAAAACGTACTGAGCCATGGTGCTGCGCGGATTCCTGAAAAACTGGCGCGATGCGCGCCGAAGCGGGAATTATCCCAGCATGCGACAATGTGGCCTGTTGCGTGACCCAGTTGCCCGCGACGTCAGCGCTTTGCTGGGGACAAAGAAAGTCTCTTTCTAGCTCCCGCCCCTTGTAGTCCATCGGCCTTTGACTGGCCCGGGCGTGCTAACCACACCGGAACAGGCCGTTGCCCCCATGCGCCCAGGAAGGGCGCTTCCCTATGAACTTTGATGATTTGAAACTGGCCCCTGCCATTCTCAAGGCCGTGCACGAGCAAGGCTACGAAACCCCCCCCCCCATCCAGGCCCAGGCCATTCCCGTGGTGCTCGAAGGCCACGACCTGCTCGGCGGTGCGCAGACTGGCACTGGCAAGACGGCTGCCTTCACCCTGCCGATGCTCGATATCCTGAGCCGCGGCGAATCGCGCAAGAACAGGCATAGCGGCATCGCCATCCGCGCCCTGGTGCTCACACCGACCCGCGAACTTGCGGCGCAAGTGGAAGAGTCGGTCCGTGAGTACGGCAAGTACCTGGCGTTGAGTTCCGCCGTCGTGTTCGGCGGTGTCGGCATGAATCCGCAAATCAGCAAGCTCAAGCGCGGCGTGGATATCCTCGTGGCCACACCCGGACGCCTGCTTGATCTTCAACAACAGGGCTTCCTCGACCTGTCCTCGGTGCAGATGCTGGTGCTCGACGAAGCCGATCGAATGCTCGACATGGGCTTCATCCATGACGTCAAGAAAGTGCTCGCCCTGGTGCCGAAGGAAAAACAGAGTCTGCTGTTCTCCGCGACCTTCAGCGACGAGATCCGGGAGTTGGCGAACAGCCTGCTTCGCAACCCGCAAAGCGTGCAGGTCACACCCCGCAACACCACGGTGCAGCGCATCGCGCAAGTGATCCATCCTGTGGGTCGCAACAAGAAAAAGGCTCTGCTGGCACACATCATCCAGGAAAACAACTGGAGCCAGGTCCTGGTGTTCACGCGCACGAAGTTCGGCGCCAACAACGTGGCCGAATTCCTCACCAAGCACGGCATCCAAGCCATGGCGCTGCATGGCAACAAGAGCCAGGCCGCGCGCACCCAGGCCCTGGCGGGCTTCAAGAGCGGCGACGTCCGCGCCCTGGTAGCGACCGATATCGCCGCGCGCGGCATCGATATCGAGGATTTGCCGCATGTGGTGAACTACGACATCCCGAATGTCTGCGAAGACTACGTGCATCGCATCGGCCGCACAGGCCGCGCCGGCGCCGACGGGCAGGCGGTAAGTCTCGTGAGCCTGGATGAGGAAGGCTTCATGATGGACATCGAACGCTTCACGAAGCAGGAGATCGCTGTCCAGCACATCGACGGCTTCGAACCGGAGCCCGGTGAAAAGGCCGAACCGATCGCCATGGGCCGCCAGACGATCTGGGGGGGCGCCGGCAAACCACCGAGCCGAGAGGTCATGCAGGCCGCCGCGAAGGCGGCACGCAATGAAATGATGCAGCGCATGCGCGATGGCAAGGGCAGCAACGGCCGGGGAGGCAAGCCCCCGGGTGGCCACGCGGATGCCGACGCACCTCGCCATGGTCCGAAGGCCGCCAGCGGCAAGCGCCGCAATGGCAACCCCGGCGCCGACCGTGGTGGCGTCAACGGGCAAGGTCCGCGTCGTCCCGTGGACCCTCAGGAGCGTGACGACGAACTGCCACGTCATGTGGACCCCCTGCGCACCAACCTGCACAATACACGTCATGACAACCGCCGCTCAGGTCAAGGCGCCTCGGGACAACCCGACCCCATGCGCACCAGCATCGACAGCATGGCCGACCGCGGCCGACGAAACGGAGGCGGACGGGGCTTCGGCGGTGGTCGGCAGAACCGCACTGGTGGCGGGGGCTTCGGGGCTCGTGGGCCAGGCAATCCTTCACGTTCTTTCGGCCGATGACACCGTCGGCACGGTCTACTGCGTAGGCCGCCGATCGCCAGCGCTCAGCCACCCCAAGGTCCGGTTCATCGCCGTCGATTTCTCGGATCTCGATAGCCTGCCCCGGGCCGATGAGGTGTTCATCGCCCTGGGCACCACGATCAAGGTGGCGGGTAGCCAGGCGGCATTCCGTGCGGTCGACTTCGACGCTGTCGTGACCGTGGCCCGCATTGCCAAATTGTCCGGTGCGCGGCGTCTTGGCGTGGTCAGCGCCATGGGTGCGAACCCCCGTTCCAGCGTGTTCTACAACCGGGTGAAGGGTGAAATGGAGCAAGCCGTCATTGCGCTGGGGTACGACACCGTGGTAATTGCCCGCCCCTCGCTGCTCGAAGGAGACCGCGGCGCACTGCGCCAGCCTCCACGTCCGGCCGAACGGCTGAGCCTGGCACTCATGCGAACGCTCCGCCCGCTCGTGCCTGCGGCGCTTCGCGCCGTTTCCGCCACCGACGTGGCCCGCAGCCTGGAGGAAGCTGTCAGGACACGCGGTCCCGGCGTGCATATCTTGCCTTCGAACCAGCTTCAACGCCGCTGAAGCGGCCCGTCAACCCACGCGCTCCACCGCTCGGTCGTCAGGCGCGGACGAACAAGGTCACCAACAGATCAGAGCCCACCTGACGGCTACGGTGGCCGTGCACCGCGGCGTCGAAGTGCGCCCCTTCAGGCAATGTGTCTGCCGAAAAGAAATGCTCGCCCGGCCCAAACGTCCGTGTGCTGCCATCCTGCAGGCCAATTTCCATCTGTCCCGTCAAAACGAACAGCCACTGCGGATGCTGCGTGCAATGGAAATCGCTGCGAAACCCGACCGGGCTGAGGCGCAACTGGTAGCCACCACTGGCCATCAGCGCTGAAAGCCTGGCCTGGGGCGTGCCCTCGGTCAACGGCACGACGTCCTCGCGGAACCTGGCCCGGCCATCCTTGTCGGTGTACAGCACGGTCTTGATGAATGCATTCATGTGCGGCAAACTTTTTCTGGAAACCCGGTTGTACCAGACTGCGGGCATCTCTCGATTACAGGTCGTTACGCACTTTGCCTGGCGGTGTTCATGCGGGGGCCGTTCCCGCGCGTTTGAGCTGATAGCCTCATTGTTCACAGGAGTCGCCATGAAATGCCTTCACCGCGCCACGATCCGTCTTGTCCCGACCGCACTCGTCCTGTTCGCGCTGCTCGTCAGCGCCACCGCGCACGCGGTGGGACGTCTGGCCGACATCCGCATCGTCGATCGTGACACCGGCACCACTTTGCCCGTGTACCGACACCGTGGAGACTACTGGGTTGCCGGCCAGCCTGGCGCGCGCTATGCCATCCTGGTCCGCAATGCCACCAGCGGCAGGGCGCTGGGTGTCGTCTCGGTGGATGGCGTGAATGTGATTTCCGGCGAGACAGCGTCGTGGGAACAAACCGGCTATGTGCTGGACCCGGGACAATCGTACGAAATCGCCGGCTGGCGCAAGAACGACGCCGAGATCGCCGCCTTCCACTTCACAGCCTCGCAGGCCTCGTATGCCTCACGCACCGGCCGGCCCGACCATGTCGGGGTCATCGGGGTGGCGGTGTTCCGCGAAAGACGCCCACCCCCCTCACCGGTCGTCCCCTATTCCCTGCCCCGCCCTATGCCGGAATCAGGCGATCTTGCCACCGCCCGGGAGCGGTCCTTCGAGCCGGCCGGCGCCGAAGCCAAGGCCGACCGTGCCCCGGCACCACGACTGGGCACCGGCCACGGGGAACGGGAATCGTCCTGGGTCGAGCACACCGAGTTCGAACGCCGCAGCGCCCGGCCGGACGAGGTGATCCGCATCCGTTACGACAGCCGGGAAAATCTCATCGCGATCGGCGTGATTCCCGCGCAGCACCCCCGGCCCCCCCGGCCCAACCCTTTTCCAGGCACGCCCCAGCCGGGCTACGTTCCCGACCCGCCACCCAGCCGTTGAAGTGCGCCGGCACGGGTGCGCGCCCCCCGGCGTCCACGCTGTCCGCAGGGCACTGCAAACCGGCACAATCCCGGTTCTCCCTTTTCGAAACTGAACCCAGCCATGACCCCAGACAACACCGACGCCAGCGCCATCCATTTTGGCCACCAGGGCCGCGTCGTCATCGTGACGGGCGGCGCCCAGGGCATTGGCGAGGCCTGCGCCCGGCGCTTTGCCCGTGAAGGTGCGCGCGTCGTGCTTGCCGACGTGGACGACGCGCGCGGCAGCACCGTCGCCTCGTCCCTCGGCGGGCTCTACGTGCACTGCGACGTGGGGCACAAACCGGAGGTGGATGCCCTCGTCGCTCACACCCTGGCCACTTACGGACGCATCGACGTACTGATCAACAACGCGGGCATTTTCAGGGCCGCGGATTTCCTGGACGTGACCGAGGCCGACTTCGACGCGGTGATCCGCGTCAACATCAAGGGCTCGTTTCTGGTGGGTCAGGCCGTGGCTCGGGCAATGGCGTCAAACGGCGGTGGCAGCATCGTCAACATGAGTTCCGTCAACGGCGTAATGGCCATTCCCACCATTGCCAGCTACAACGTCAGCAAGGGTGGCATCAACCAACTCACCCGGGTCATGGCCCTGGCGCTGGCCGACAAGGGCATCCGCGTCAACGCCGTGGCACCGGGCACCATCGCCACCGAACTGGCCGCCAAGGCGGTGCTGACCAGCGAGGAAGCCAAGATCCGGATCATGATGCGCACGCCGATGAAGCGCTTGGGTGAACCGGCGGAAATTGCCGATGTGGTGGCGTTTCTGGCGAGCGATGCGGCCAGTTACATCACTGGCGAAATCGTGACCGTGGACGGCGGCCGGATGGCGTTGAACTACACCGTGCCGGTCTAGAGCGCCTGCAGATACAGCTCAGCCAGCCGCTCGCGCTCCTGCGGCCCGACGCCGAGCGCACGGGCAAGATATCGGTCAGGCCCCCCATGGTCCGTGTCCACAGCGTTCAGCGCGGCGTCGAGAAAGTCTTCCTGCACGCGCCAGAGCACCTGCATCACCTCGACCGGTACCCCATAGTTCGGCGCGGTATCCATGCGCAGCAACTCGTTGGTCAGCAGATAGTCCTGCATTACCACCGGCCTGGGCACGCCCAGCGCCAGCAAGATCATCGCGGCGGCAAAGCCGGTGCGGTCCTTGCCCGCCGTGCAGTGAAATACCAGGGGCGTATCACTGGCCAGCAGATGGCCAAACAGATCGGCAAAGCGCGGGGCGTTGTCGTTCACGAACGCGCGATAGGTTTCCCGCATCAGACACTTCGTGTGTTCCGGCGTCAGCTGTCCGCCGGCCACACGCAAATCCTTCATGCGCTGCACCACCGTGGGCTCGATCGGCAAGGCATGCGACACCACACCCGCCAGCGCGTACGGCACCGCCGCGCGCTCCGTCACCCCCCGGAAATCACAGACCCGGGCGACCCCCAGCCCCTCCAGAACGGCCATGTCGTCCGGTGTCAACGCCGCCAAATGATCCGAGCGGAACAGCCGCCGCCAGCGCACCGGCCGGCCACCCATGCCGACGTAGCCGCCAAGATCACGGAAGTTGCTGGCGCCGACAAGCTTCAGGGAGCGTGAATGATGAGATTCCATGGGTTGTGCCGATTCGGACAAACGAGGTCCGCGCTGAGACCCATATTTTGAACGAAACCACGGTGTAGCCAAAGAAAAATGGTTTCCTTTTGCTATCAACGTAATAGCTACCGCCCCTCCTGATGTCTCCAGGAAGACCGGGGGCACTGCCCGCATGGCGCAGCCAACGGCTCCTGCGAATCCCCCTGCCGGACCCGTTGGCGCATCGTGCAAGGCTGTGGAGTTCAGGCTGTCCTCGGCACGCCATGACATCGTCCAGATGTATAACCCGCGATCAGCGTTGCTCTGAGGCTGGGGTGAACAGGTCGGAAGCGATCGACTTGAACTGTTCCAGCGCGGCTTTGCACCAATACGGTGGCCCGGTCGTTGCCGGCGCTAAAACCTGCGTGCAGCAGTGTGTCTTGCGTGACGGTGTCGATGGCCAAGTCCGCCTTTTTCTTCATTTTTAGTAGTTGCTCGCGCAGGGCGGGCGAGGCAAAAGGCTTGGTTGCTTCGCGCAATTGCCCTTCGACAAGCTCAGGACGAGTAGAGTTGTCGTTGGCGAAGTTGAGCGCATCCACTATGCCGCGCGCCAGGTCGCGCAGGGTTTTGCCGCCGCTCAGGGGCCGACGCCAGGCAGGCAACGCGGCGGGCAGGCCTCTGCCAGCCAAGGGCCCAGGCGTCGTCTCGGCGTGGTGCCAGTTTTTTTGTATCGGCTGCGGGGGAGATCCCCGTTCCCCGCGCAACGCCCGGAGCAGCCTGACGCAGCCGAGTCAGCCCTTGAGCTGGTGCTCCAGGTCGTGCAGCACCTGGTAGCAGGGCAGCACCTGCGCCACGCTGGCGTTGGGCTCGCGGCCTTCGCGAATGGCGGCGAAGAATTCGCGGTCCTGCAGTTCGATGCCATTCATGGACACATCCACCCTGGAGACATCGATCTTCTCATCCTTCCCGCTGAACAGGTCGTCGTAACGCGCGATGTAGGTCGCGGTGTCACCGATGTAGCGGAAGAACGTCCCCAATGGGCCGTCGTTGTTGAAGCTCAGGGACAGGGTACAGATGGCGCCGTTGGCGGCCTTGAGCTGGATGCTCATGTCCATCGCAATACCCAGCACCGGATGGATCGGGCCCTGAAGGGCGTTGGCCTTGACGATGGGGCTGCCGCATTGGTAGGCGAACAGATCCACTGTGTGGGCCGCGTGGTGCCACAGCAGGTGGTCGGTCCAACTGCGCGGCTGGCCCAGCGCATTCATGTTGGTGCGACGGAAGAAATAAGTCTGCACGTCCATCTGTTGAATGCTGAACTCGCCGGTCTGGATGCGCTGGTGCACATACTGATGGCTGGGATTGAAGCGGCGCGTGTGGCCACACATGGCCACGAGACCGGTCTTCTTCTGCAGGGCGATGACCTCCTCGCCATCCTTCAACACGTCGCACAGGGGAATCTCCACCTGCACGTGCTTGCCGGCCTGCAGACAGGCCCTGGCCTGCGAAGCGTGCATCTGCGTCGGCGTGCAGAGGATGACGGCGTCCACCCCCTTCAGTTCGAGGCTCGCGTCGAGGTCGGTGGTGACGTGCCCGATGCCGTACCTGACGGCCACCTCCCGGGTCTTCTCCAGGTCACGGCCGACAAGGGAGACGACCTCCACGTCGGGAATGTTCCTGATGCCGTCAAGATGCTTGACGCCGAAGGCACCGGCGCCAGCCAGGGCGACTTTGATGGTCATGGGTTTGTTCCTGGTGGTTCGTTCACCTTGCCCTGAACGGGAGGTTCATTGGTTTTCGAGAATCAGATGGCCCACGGCGGTATTCGACGCGGGCACATGGTAGAAACGGTGCGCGACCCGCGGCGCGGGGCCGCCGGCCACGTCGGCCATGGCGCCGCGGGCGATCAGCCACATGACGAGTTCAATGCCTTCCGATCCCGCCTCGCGCACGTAATCGATATGCGGCACCTCCGAACAGGCCTTCGGATCGGCGATGAGCTGGTCGAGCCAGGCGTTGTCCCACACGCGGTTGATCAGGCCGGCGCGTGCGCCCTGCAACTGGTGGCTCATGCCACCGGTGCCCCAGATGTGCACGTTCAGGTTGTCGTCGTAGCTTTCCACGGCCTTGCGGATGGCCTGGCCAAGCTGGAAGCAGCGGCGACCAGACGGCACCGGGTACTGCACCACGTTGACCGCAAACGGGATCACCGGGCAGAGCCAGGCGTCCTTCTGCGGATCCAGCTCGCCGCACATCAGCGACAGCGGCACCGTGAGGCCGTGGTCCACATCCATCTTGTTGACGATGGTGAGGTCGAAGTCCTGCTGGATCACGCTCTGCGCGATGTGCGCCGCCAGTTCCGGGTGCCCGATGACCTTGGGCACCGGCCGCGGGCCCCATCCCTCGTCGGCGGATTGGAATTCGGCCGCCGTGCCAATGGCGAAGGTCGGAATCAGGTCCAAACTGAAGGCCGTGGCATGGTCGTTGTAGACGAGAAAGATCACGTCGGGCCGGTGGTCCCTCATCCATTGCCTGGAAAATTCGTAGCCGGCGAACACGGGTTGCCAATAGGGCTCCCGGGTCTTGCCGTGGTCGATGGCCGCGCCGATGGCCGGCACGTGCGACGTATAGACGGATGCGGTGATGCGGGCCATGTCAGTGTCCTTTTCTGGCCTGGGCACTGTCAGCGCCCTGGGGTTGCCGATGCGCCTGGGCATCGCCATCTTCGCCAATACGGCGGTTGCCTTCGATAGATCGCCCGCCACGGAGCATCATGTCCCGGTATGCCTCCTCCGTCAGGCCCGTCATCGAACCGGCCATCTGTTGGAAACTCTTGCCGTCGGTGGCGCCAATCTTGGCGAGGAAATAGATGTTCCCCCCGGTGCGCATGCACCAGTTGAGGTCGCGCGCCATCACGGCCTGTTTCTGTTCCTCGGTCATTGGCCATTCGTCGAGGTAGGCACGCTCCCCCGCCTTGAAGCGTTCGCGGTTTTCGGCTTTCATCAGCGACATGCAGAACTGATTGAGCCAGTAGCCTTTGCGGCTCTGCTCGGCATCGAAGATGATCGTACCGGGGATGTCCTTGTAGGGTTTATCGAGTGCCATGGGTACTCCTTGTGGGAACGGGAATCGCTACCGGGCCGCCCCTGGACGGTTCGCCTTCCCCGGGACGGGGCAACCCGCGCAGCGGTGCGTGGAGGTCAGCATTCTTCAGGCCAGTAGAGTTTCATGGGATTCGTCACCAGCAGTTTTTGTTGCAACTGCGCCGTGGGTGCGATGTGCGGAATGAAATCCACCAGCAGGCCGTCGTCGGGCATGTGATCCTTCAGGTTCGGGTGCGGCCAGTCGGTGCCCCAGAGCACGCGGTCGGGAAACTCTTCCACCACGCGGCGGGCAAATGGCACCACATCCCGATAAGCATGGCGTTCGCCTCCCAGCGCCTTGGGCCCAGCGACCGACAGGCGCTCCGGGCAGCTCACCTTGCTCCACACGTTCGGTTGCTCCCGCATCAACCTCAGGAACAATGCGAACCCGGGGCCATCGACCGGCTGGTCGACATCCGGGCGACCCATGTGATCCACCACCACGGTCGTGGGCAGGCTGGTGAAGAAGTCCCACAGCTCGGGCAGGTCCACCGCCTCGAAATAGACCACCACGTGCCAGCCCAGTTGGCCGATGCGCGCCGCGATCTCCATCAGTTCGTCCCGGGGCGTGAAATCGACCAGACGTTTGACGAAATTGAAGCGCACCCCGCGCACGCCGGCGGCGTGCAGGGCCTGCAGCTCCTCATCGCTCACCGAACGCCTGACCGTGGCCACGCCACGCGCCCTGCCACCGCTGGCCATGCAGGCGTCGACCATGGCGCGATTGTCGGCGCCGTGGCAGGTGGCCTGCACGATGACGTTGCGCGCGAAACCCAGCTGGTCGCGCAGGGCAAAGAGCTGCGCCTTGCTGGCGTCGCAGGGCGTGTACTTGCGCTCCGGCGCGTAGGGGAACTCGGCCCCCGGGCCGAAAACGTGGCAGTGGGCATCCACGCTGCCGGGCGGCGGCCGGAACCGGGGCTGGCTCGGCCCGTCGTACCAGTCCAGCCAGCCAGGCGTCTTGACGAAGTCCCCTGTGGTAGGTTTGCTCATGGTCCGTCGCGTATTCCGGTCAATCGATGTATTTCAGGCCCGCCCTCTCCAGCGCGGGACGCATGTCGTACATATCGAGCCCCAGCACGCCGGCAGCGAGTTTGGCCCGCTTCGCCACTTCATTGGCCTCGCGAGTGATGGCCGCGGCCAGGGTTTTCCTCGCCAGGGCAGCCGGCACGCAGACCACGCCGTCGTCGTCCGCCACGATCACGTCGCCAGGGCTCACCATCATGCCGGCGCAGACTACCGGGATGTTGACCGACCCCAGTGTGGCCTTGATCGTCCCCCGGGCGCTGACGGCCTTGCTCCACACGGGGAAACCCATGTCGGCCAGGGTCCTGACGTCCCGCACACCGGCGTCGATGACAAGGGCCACCGCGCCGCGCGCCATGAACGATGTGGCCAGCAGGTCGCCGAAGTAGCCATCGGTGCAGTCGGTCGTGACAGCCGCAACGACGATGTCGCCCGGCTGGATCTGCTCGGCCACCACATGCATCATCCAGTTGTCGCCCGGTTGCAACAACACGGTCACGGCGGTGCCACTGACCCGCGCCCCGGCGTAGATCGGTCGCATATAGGGTTTGAGCAGCCCCACGCGGCCCATGGCTTCGTGCACGGTGGCCGATCCAAAGGCCGCCAGCGCGTCGGTGGTGGCGCGGTCGGCGCGCTCAATGTTCCGGTAAACAACGCCGAGTTCGTACATGTCAACGTCCTTTCGCTTTCAGGCGCGCGTCGAGGCGTGAGAAGACACGGCGCGCGTTGGCCTCGTAGATCTGATGCTTGTCATCGGCTCCGAGAATCCGGGAAGCCTCGATGTAACGCCGGGTGTCATCGTAGTGGTGGCCGGTCGTCGGGTCGATGCCACGCACGGCGCCAATCATCTCGGAAGCGAACAGCACATTCTTGACCGGAATCACCGTGTTGAGCAGGTCGATGCCTGGCTGATGGTAGACGCAGGTGTCGAAATAGATGTTGTTCAGCACGTGCTCCGTCAGCAGCGGCTTTTTCAGTTCCTGCGCCAGGCCACGAAACCGGCCCCAGTGATACGGCACGGCGCCACCGCCATGGGGAATCAGGAACTTCAGGGTCGGGAAATCCTTGAACAGGTCGCCCTGGATGCACTGCATGAAGGCGGTGGTGTCGGCGTTCAGGTAGTGCGCGCCGGTGGTATGGAAACACGCGTTGCAGCTGGTGCTCACGTGAATCATGGCCGGCAGGTCGTATTCGACCATTTTTTCGTAGATGGGGTACCAGTGCTTGTCGGTCAGCGGCGGGCTGGTCCAGTGGCCGCCGGATGGATCGGGGTTCAGGTTGATGCCGACCGCGCCGTATTCCTTGACGCATTTTTCCAGCTCGGGGATGCAGGTGGCGGGGTCGACGCCCGGACTCTGCGGCAGCATAGCCACGGGCACGAAGTGGTCGGGAAAAAGCTGGCTGACGCGATAGCACAACTCGTTGCAGATCGCGGCCCAGGTGCTCGACACATGGAAGTCGCCGATGTGGTGCGCCATGAAGCTCGCACGTGGCGAGAACAGCGTGATGTCGCTGCCGCGCGCCTTCATCAGGCGCAGTTGGTTGGTTTCGATGGATTCACGCAGCTCGTCGTCACCGATCCTCAAATCCGACGCCCTGGGCATACGGGACGGGTCCTGGATGCCGGCGATCTGCTGATTTCGCCAGTTCTCCAGCGCTTTGGGAGCCGTGGTGTAGTGTCCATGGCAGTCGATGACAAGCCCCATAGGTGCTCCTGTGTTCGTGGAAGGTTCAGGCCGGCGCCATCCCGTGGCGCCGCTTGGTCTCGTCCGCCTTGGACGAGGTGAAAAAGTGCAGCAGGGCGTCGACACACGCGGCCCGGGATGAATCCGCCGGCAGGTCGGCAGGCAGCCCGGCGGAAAAGGTGGTGACGATCTGGATGCTCTCCGGCAACGGGCCAGCGAGGGCGATGCCCGGCACATGCAGCAGCTCGCTCAGTTGCTGAAACCCCAGTGCCACCTCGCCGCGGGCCACCAGCTCGCCCACCGGCACACCCGGCGGCGCCTGAACCAGGCGATCCTGAATCTGCTGCGTGATGCCCCAACGCGCGAAAAGCCCGGCCAGCGCCACGCCACTCGGGCCGGTGGAATAGCCGAGGCTGCGCGCAGCCAGCACGGCGCGTCGCAGCGCCTCTTCGGAGCCGATGTCGGGCACAGGCTCGCCCGCACGCACGGCCACCGCCACGCCGGAGCGCATCAGGTCTACACGGGAGTCCGTGCGAAGGTGTCCGCCGGCGATCAACCGGTCAATGGCCTCCGAGGCCAGGACCACCACGTCGAAGGCCTCGCCGGTCTGCACACGCCGGGCGGCGTCGACACCACCCACCGCCTCGATGCGGACCTCGCAATCCGACTGGCGTTCGAACGCCAACACCAGTTCCGCCAGCACCTGGCGGGTGGCCATGGACGAAATGCCTCGAACCTGGACCCTCACCAGACCTCCAGAGCGTTGAAAGAAGTGGCCACCGTGTTCATGATCGCGATTCTGTCGGCTTCCGAGTTATGTCAAAAGAGACGGTTGTTTCTATCAGGTATACCATCCATCGATATCCATTGCGACTCGATCGTGGACCTCAAGCAACTCGAATACTTCGTGCGTGTGGCCGAACTCGCCAGTTTCACACGCGCCTCCATCGCCCTGGACGTGGCCCAGCCAGCCCTGAGCCGGCAGGTTCGCCTGCTGGAAGTCGAACTTCGGCAGAACCTGCTGGTCCGCAACGGACGCGGCGCCACGCCGACCGAGGCGGGCAAGGTGCTGCTGGAGCACGCCCGGGGCATCCTGCACCAGGTGAACCGTGCGCGGGAAGAGCTGGGCCGTGTGCGCGGTGCCCTGGCCGGTCGCGTCGCCATCGGGCTGCCACCCAGCCTGGCGCGGGCGCTGACGGTGCCGCTGACCCGCGCGTTCCGTCAACAGATGCCGGAAGCCCACCTGTCCATCAGCGAAGGCCTGTCCACCACCATGCAGGAATGGCTGGCCACCGGACGCCTGGACATCGCCGTGCTCTACAACGCCCAACCGAGCGCGGGCATCGACATCGCCCCCCTGCTGGAGGAAGAGTTGATGCTGGTCCAGCCCCACCCGGCGGGAGTGCCGGAAAAGCCCTCCCCGGCACCACTGCCGCTGCGCGAGGTGGCCAAGTTGCCGTTGGTCATCCCGAGCCGGCCCAACGCCATCCGCATGCAGGTGGAAACCGAGTTGGCGGCGCAGGGCCTGCGGCCCCTGGTGGCACTGGAAATCGACGGCGTGTCGGCGATCCTGGATCTGGTGGCCGATGGCGCCGGCTGCGCCATCCTTCCGGTCAAGGCGGTGGCCAGCGCGCAGCGCCCTTCGACCTTTGCGGTCCGTGCCATCGGGGCCCCCCCCCTGCGTGCCCGCGTGTCACTGGCCACCAGTTCGGTGCGCCCGGCCACGCTCACGCAGCAGGCGACCTTGGCGCTGATCGGCACGCTCGCGCGGCAGCATTTGTGAGGCGCGGCGCCGTCGGGGTGGCGCACCCGCGCGTCAGGATTCGCGGAGGGCCAGCAGCGCATCCGCGTAGTCCTGCCACGCCGCGCC
>JAEWVY010000304.1 GCA_023396625.1 Pseudomonadota bacterium
CCAGTTCGTCGTCGCGCAGGATGGTGTTGAGCGTGACGAAGATGCGGCTGTGAAAGCGGTGCGCATGCCGCACCAGGCGTGCGATGTCGGCCACGCCGTTGTCGGCGCTGGCGCGCGCCCCGAAGGACGGGCCACCGATATACACCGCGTCGGCGCCGTGGTTCACGGCTTCGATGCCGATGTTGGCGTCGCGCGCGGGCGCCAGCAGTTCGAGTTGATGGGATGGGAGCGACATGGCGTGAATTATCCCTGGCGAGGCAAGCCCGGGCCGGCGCCATGGCTTGCGGTATCGTGGCGGGGTGACTGTCTCGACCTCCGCTTTCCCCCATCCCGCAGACCGGTTCGACCTCGTCGACGCCTGGCGCGGCCTGGCCATCGTCTGGATGACGGCCTACCACTTGTGCTTCGACCTCGATCACTTCGGCCATATCCACCAAAATTTCCTCACCGACCCGATCTGGACCACCCAGCGCACCGCCATCGTGAGCCTGTTTCTCTTCACGGCCGGTCTGGGACAGGCCATCGCGGTCCATCAGGGGCAGGGCTGGCAGCGTTTCTGGCGCCGCTGGGCCCAGGTGGCGGGCTGCGCACTGCTGGTTTCGGCGGGCTCGTACCTCATGTACCCGCGCAGCTTCATCTATTTCGGCGTGTTGCACGGCTTGGCCGTGATGCTGATCGTGGCGCGCCTGACCGCCCGCTGGGGCGGTTGGCTATGGCCGCTGGGGGCGGCGTCGATTGCTATGCATTTAATAGCAAACAATGTCCATATGGCGCTGGGAAATGCCGAATTTTCCTCATATTTTGATGGGCGGGGCCTGAATTGGCTGGGCCTCATCAGCCGCAAGCCCGTCACCGAGGACTATGTTCCCGTGTTTCCCTGGCTCGGGGTGATGTGGTGGGGGCTGGCGGCGGGGAACTGGCTGCTGCGCCGACGTCCACGCTGGCTGGCCATGCCGGTGCCCGCCGCAGCGCGGCCGCTGGCGCTGCTGGGGCGCTGGAGCCTGACGTGGTACATGCTGCACCAGCCTGTGCTCATCGGTCTGCTGATGGGATGGGCCGCGCTGAAATGAAAAACGCGGCTGGCGCCGCGTTTCCGGAGACTGGAGGGAGGGTGATCACTCCACCTTGGCCTTGGCCCGCAGTTCCTCCTGGAACTTGGCCAGTTTCTTCTGCGTATGCTGCTGTTGGAGCTGCTGCTTTTGCTGGGGGGTGATTTCGTCGAACGTGGGCAGCTTGGCTTCGCGGATGTCATCGACACGGATGATGTGCCAGCCAAACTGGCTCTTCACCGGCGCCTGGGTCATTTGGCCTTTGGCCAGCTTGACCATGGCCTCGGAAAATTCGGCCACGTAGCTGGCGGGAACGGCCCAGTCCAGATCGCCACCATTGGCGCCGGAGCCAGGGTCCCGGGACGATTTCTTCGCGATGTCCTCGAACTTGGCGCCGCCCTTGATCTTCGCGGTCAGCTCCTTGGCTTCGTTTTCCGATTCGACCAGGATATGGCGCGCGCGGTATTCCTTGCCGCCATTGGCTGCGACGAATTTTTCATATTCCGCCTTGAGCTCGGCCTCGGTGACCGGGTTTTTCTTCTGGAAATCAGTAAACAGCTCACGGATCAGGATGGACTGGCGGGCCAGTTCCAACTGATTTTTGTAGTCTTCCGTGACGTCCAGGCCGCGGCGACTGGCTTCCTGCATGAAAATTTCACGGGCGATGACTTCATCCTTGAGCTGGCCTTGCATTTCGGGCGGCACGGGGCGGCCTTGCTTGGCGAACTGCTGCTCCAGCGCCGTCAGGCGCGACTTGGGCACGGTCTTGCCATTCACGATGGCGAGGTTCTGTGCGAGAGCGGAGCCAGCGAAGGCACCGAGCACGGCAACAGCCACGGCAACGCGCAGGACTTGCTTTTTCATGGGGGTTTTCCTAAACAAAAAAGAAGAGTGGTGAACCGAACAGAAGGTGTTCGCGAGGCGCCATAGGCGACTCAGACGATTTCAATCGCAATGGCATGAGCGCCCTGATCGACGAAATCTTGCAGCGCATCATACACAAGCCGGTGCCGGGCCACGCGTGCCAAAGGTGTAAACAAAGGTGAAGCGATGCGCACGCGAAAGTGCGTGCCAAAGCCCTGGCCGTTGGCGCCTGCGTGCCCGGCGTGCTGGTGGCTTTCGTCAAGCACCTGCACTTGGGTGGCCTGCAGGCGTTCCTGCAGCCGCGCCTGCATGGCGGCGGCCCATTGTTCCAGGGGCAGATCAACCGCGTGGGTCATGGTGGGGGGGCTCCTTGTCGGATTTGAGATGCCGGGCGATGAACACGCCCTGGCCGAGGATGAACACCACTGGGAAGGCATAGCCCCAGAGCTTGAAGTTGACCCAGGTTTCGGTGGAGTAGAACGCGGCCACGTAGGCGTTGATGCCGGCCATGAACACGAAGTACAGCACCCAGGCCACGGTGAGCTGGGTCCAGACCCTGTCAGGCAGGGGCAACTGGCTGCCCAGCATGAGCTTGAGGAAATTCTTCTCCCAGCGCCACAGGGCCAGCCCCAGCACCAGGGCCATGGCGCTGTAGAGCACGGTCGGTTTCCACTTGATGAAACGGTCGTCGTGCAGCGCCAGCGTGAGCGCGCCAAACACCAGCACCAGCGCCAGGGTGGCCTTTTGCAGGGGTTGCAGCTTGCGGTCCATGGCGTACAGGAGGGCGCTTTGCACCACCGTGGCGGCCATGATCACGGCGGTGGCGAAGTAGATGTCGCGCCATTTGTAGGCGGCCACGAACAGCGCAATCGGGAAAAAATCGATCAGGAACTTCATGGGCCCGATTATCCGGCGGCGGCCCCCGCGGTGTCGCGAACGGGCCAGATGCCCGGGTTCACGGTCATTTGCGGAATACATAATGCCCGGCTGGCCTGCCGGGACGTCCGGCAGGCCAGGATCTGCATCATCCCCCCTTGAGGAACCCATGAAAGCCTGCACTATTCCCCGCTACGGCAAAAACGTGCTGCCGGAGTTCGGCGAGCAACCCCAACCCGTCCCCGGTCCAGGTGAACTCCTGGTGCGCGTGCATGCCGCCGGTGTGAACCCGGTGGACTTCAAGACCGTGGATGGCGAGTTGCGGGTGATCCTGTCGCGGGACTTCCCCAAGGTGCTGGGCAACGAGTTCTCCGGCGTGGTGGACAGCGTCGGTGCGGGCGTGAGCCGCTTTCGCCCGGGGGACGCGGTGCTGGCCCGCGTGGAAACCCAGCGCATGGGGGCGTTTGCCGAATACGCGCTGGTGCACGAATCGCTGGCGGCGCTCAAGCCCGAGGGCCTGTCCCACGAAATGGCCGCCGCCGTGCCGCTGGCCGCGCTGACCGCGTGGCAGGCCCTGTTCGACAAGGCGGGCCTGAAGGCCGGGCAGAAGGTGCTGATCCACGCCGGCTCGGGGGGCGTGGGCAGCTTTGCCATCCAGTTCGCCAAAAATGCGGGGGCCGAGGTGGCCACCACGGTGGGCACGCGCAACGTGGACCTGGTGCGCAGCCTGGGCGCCCAGACCGTGATCGACTACACACACCAGCGCTTCGAGGACGTCGTGCGTGACTGCGACGTGGTCATCGACACGCTGGGCGGCGAGGTCCGGCAGCGTTCGTTTGCCGTGCTCAAGCCGGGCGGCGTGCTGGTGAGCATGGTGGGCATGCCCGACAGCGCGTTTGCCCGGCGCTTCAAGCTCGGCCCGGTGATGGCCTGGCTGTTCGATTTTCTCAACCGCAAGCCGCGCCAGTGGGCCCGCCAGACCGGCACCCGCTTTGAGTACCTGTTCATGGAGGGGCACGGCGAGCAGCTGGCGCAGATTGCGCGGCTGGTGGAAGCTGGCCAGGTCCGGCCCGTGGTCGAGCGCGTGTTTCCGCTGGCGCAGGCGGCGCAGGCGCTGGCCCTGGTGCGGGCCGGCCACGTCAGCGGCAAGGTGGTGCTGCAGGTGCGGGACGAGGCCTGAACCCCGTTACGCCGAGAACGGCGCGAGGTCTCCCGGTGACAGGTGCAATGCCGGCACCTTGGCCAGTTCAGCCAAAAAGTAATCGACCGTGGCCCGCACGCGTGGCGCGATCAGGGCACGGTGAGGGTACTGCAGCGTCATGCCGTGGTTGCCGCCGCCATGGTGGTGCCGGGCAAGCACGATCTTCAGCCGGCCGGATTGCAGATGTTCCCAGGCATGGTGGACGCCCGCTTGCGCCAACCCCATGCCCAGCACCGCGGCGTCCACGGCGGCCATGGGATCGGGCACGACCAGCGCCGTCGGCAGGTGGCAAATATGGTGGGAAATCACGCCGGAATCGTCGGCCTTGCCGCCACGCAGGGCGAGATTTTTTCTCGGGTGGGCCCTCGCTTGCCATCGAGCGTACCGACTCCGCCGGTGAATTCGTGCAGCGCCGGCTGCCTCAGTCAAAGAAGGTCCAGGCCTTCCGCATCATCGGCGCCAGTCGCATGGCGCACCCGAAATTCGACGACGGCGAGCCGTTTGCTGGCGCCCCTGGCGATGCTGTCTGTGGATCAGTGACGCGATTCGAAACAACCACTGGACGCATGGCGTGAGCCTGCTGGGACGGAAAACCTGAATCCTGGGATGGAGTTCATGCCTTGTCGCGAAAATCCAGCGACGCGGAGTTCATGCAATAGCGCAGGCCGGTCGGCGCCGGGCCATCGGGGAACACGTGGCCCAGGTGCGCGCCGCACTGGGCGCACAGGGCTTCGGTGCGGACCATGCCGTGGCTCATGTCGCGGCGTTCCTCGATGGCGCCGGGAATGGCCGCCTGCCAGAAACTGGGCCATCCGCAGCCGGCGTCGAACTTGGTTTCGGAATCGAACAGTTTGGCGCCGCAGCAGATGCACGCATAGCTGCCGGCGGCCCACAGGCTTTCGTATTTGCCGGTGAATGGACGCTCGGTGGCCGCGTGGCGCGTGACTTCGAAGGCCGCGGGTTCGGCACCTTTCTCCGCGAGCAGGGCTTTCCATTCGGCGTCGGTTTTCTGGATTTTGGAGGTCATGACGAGCAACTGATGGTGAGGGTGGACGCCCATTCTGGCGGAAATCCGGCCAAGGCTTCGTCGGCGGGGTGTTCGTCGAAAGGGTGCTCCAGCACGGCAAGCAGGCGGTGGACGCCGGAGAAATCCTTGCCCCGCGCCGCGCGGATGGCCTCCTCGCCCAGATGGTTGCGCAGCACGAACTTGGGGTTGGTCTTCAGCATCAAATCGGCCATTTCCCAGCGTGGGATGGACGTTGTTAGCTCTGAATAATGTAGCATCCAGGCATCGAAACCCGCCGTGTCCGCAAACAGGTCCCGCACGGGCGCCAGGGCCTGGCCGGCCATGTGGGCGCTCAGGCGACGCCAAAAGATGGTGTAGTCCACCTGGTTGCGGGCAAGCAGGTCCAACAGGCGGACGGTGAGTTCATGCGCCCCCGGCAGCAGGCGGACCAGCCCGAGCTTGGCGCGCATGCGGGCGGCGTGCTCCGTGTGAAAAGCGGTTTTGAATGGCTCCAGGGCGCCCAGGGCGAGGCGAGGATCCTCGATCAGAGGCAGCAAGGCCTGGCCGAGGCAGCACAGATTCCAGTAGGCGATCTGTGGTTGGCGGTCGTAGGCGTAGCGGCCTTGCGGGTCGGAGTGGTTGCAGATATGGGCCGGGTCGAAAGTGTCGAGAAACTGGAACGGACCGTAGTCGATGGTCAGACCCAGAATGCTCATGTTGTCGGTGTTCATGACGCCATGGCAAAAGCCCACGGCCTGCCATTGCGCCACGGTGGCCGCAGTGCGGGTGCCGACGGCCTCGAGCAGGGCGGCATAGGGGTTTCCCGCCGCTTCCCTGCAGGTGGGATAGAAATGATCGATCACGAAATCGGCGAGCGCCTTGAGCTCTTCATGCTGGCCGGTATGGGAGAAATGCTCGAAATGGCCGAAGCGGATGAAAGTCGGCGCGGCCCGGGTGAGCACCGCCGCCGTTTCCACCTCCTCTCGCTGGACGGGGGCATCTGATCCGGTCACGCACAGGGCGCGGCTGGTGGGAATGCCCAAGGCGTGCATGGCCTCGGAACAGAGAAATTCCCGGATGCTCGACCGCAGGACGGCGCGGCCATCCCCCATGCGGGAATAGGGTGTCAGACCGCTGCCCTTGAGCTGCAGCTCCATGCCGGCCCCGTCCGGAAGGGAGATTTCACCCAGCAGAATCGCCCGGCCGTCGCCGAGTTGCCCCGCCCAATGCCCGAACTGATGGCCACTGTAGACGCTGGCCAGCGGCGCGCTTCCGGCCAACGGCAGATTGCCCGCGAACACACCCAATGCGGCGTCCGAGGCCAGCCAACCGCTGTCCAGCCCCAAGGCCTCGCCTGCCGGGGTGCTGCGTGCGACCCAGTAGGGTGCGGGCAGAGGCTGCGGCGCGATCCGCGTGTAGAAACGCGGCCCCAAGGCCGCGAATCGATGGTTCCACCGCAGCCCCGCTTCCACGAGGCGCAATCCATGCATGGGTGTGTTCATCCGGCCATTGTTGCGGGTTGACCGCAAACATGGGGGCTCAGGGGCTTTCCGCAGCCAGGTCGGGTTTCCTGGTGGGGGCGGATTGACTTTCGGCGCCGAGGCGCCGACCGGTCGGGCCCGCACGCCTGTCCTGTGTTTCAGTCAACCGCCAGTGCGCCATCTCGCGACAGGCGCTTGCCGACAGCCATGAATTCGACGTCGAAGCTCCCGTCCCGCGTGTCATCCGGGCCAGCGGAAGATGCCGTCGTGCCGGATGACGATCTCAGCCGCTGGCGGTATTGACCGGGGGGCAGGCCAAACCATCGCTTGCAGGCACGGAAGAAATTGCTCGGGTCGACGAAACCCAGCATATCGGCCACCTGGCCGAGCGAATAGCGATCTTCCGCCAGGTATTTGCGGGCCAGTTCGCAGCGGGTTTCCTCGAGCAATTGCTGGAACGAGGTGCTTTCGGCGCGGAGCCGGCGTTGCAGGGTGCGGTCAGCCAGGGCGAGATTGGCGGCGATGGCTTCGCGTCGGGGTTCGCCTCGGTGAAGCTGACGCGCGATTTCCTCTGCGGCCCGGTGGCGGATGCTGGCATGGCCCAGGATGGCGAGCCGCTGGCGCAGCATATCCTTGTGCAGGGCGAGCATGGCCGGGTTGCGCGACGGAATGGCTGCGTCCAGGTCCACGCCGGCCAGCAGCAGGCGTGTGGCGGGCTGGCCGAAGCGCAGCGGGCACTCGAAGGCGGTCCGATAGGGTTGCGGGTCAGAGGGTTCGGGAAAGGCCGACTCCGCGCAGAGCGCGCGTACTTCGCGGCGCAGCAGCCAGCGGCACAGGAGCAACAGCGCCAGCAACCCGTATTCCTGGCGTTGCCGGGTGACACGCGCGGTATTGCCGGTGTGGCCCAGCGCGAGCCAGCAGTTGCCTCCCTCGGGCTGCAATTCGAATGTGGCGGCATCCGACACCAGGGCGAGATAGCGCGCCAGGCTTTGCAGACCGGCGCGCAGCGTGGGACTGGACAGCATGGCGTAGCCCACCACGTCCAGGTTCACATACCGGGCGGCCAGGTCGCGGTCCATGCCCAGGGCGGGATTGCCTGACCACGACACCGCCAGTTCCCACAAGGTGGTGATCTGCTCGGCGCTGATCCGGGCATCGGGTTTTTCGAGCAGGCCGATATCCAGTCCCGCCGCCTCAAACAGACGGGGCACATTCAGCCCTTGCGAGGCAAACATGTCGGCGATGCCCTTGACCCAGGTCGACGAGCTGGTGCGTTCCATATTTCAAGACTGGCGCCGTGAAGTCATTAAGTTGGCCGTGTTCCGACAGCGGGCGGACAAGGACTTATTTCTACACTTTTCCTGCTTGGACGATCGCAGGCACATGGGGGTGATTTCACATGAATCATCCGCCTTCACGAATTGAGATTTACCCTCGAATAAGGAGACAGGAATGGCCTTCAGGAACACATGGAATTCGCTGCTGGGCGTGGGGCTGATCGCCCTGCTGTGCGGTTGCGGCGGTGGCGGCAACCCACCTGAACAACGGGAAACGGCGTACGGCGTGGTCGTGGGCAGCAACGATGCCGACACCACGGGCACCTATTCCTGGAAGGGCATTCCCTTTGCCAAGGCGCCCGTGGGCGCCCTGCGCTGGAAGGCGCCGGTCGAACCCGATGCCTGGGCCACCCCGCGCCAGGCCAAGGCCTTCGGGCCGGCCTGCCTGCAAAGCGGCCGCATCTACGGACCGGGCGCGAACAACCGCTACGACGGCAGCATCGCCACGACGCTGAACCAGCCGGTAGGCAGCGAGGACTGCCTGATGCTCAACATCTGGCGGCCCGCAGGCGTGGAAGAGCGGTTGCCGGTGATCGTCTTCGCGCACGGCGGGGGCGGTATCTCAGGTTACACCGCCGACCCGGTGTACGACGGCGCGGCCCTGGCCCGGGCCGCGAACGCCGTGGTGGTGACGACGAACTACCGCCTGGGTGTGCTCGGCTTCATGAACCTGCCCCAACTCAAGACCGGCACGGACGCGGCCTCGGACTCGGGCAACTTCGCGCTGCTGGACCTGATGCAGGCGCTCAAGTTCGTGCAGCGCAATGCCACCGCGTTCGGGGGCGACCCCGGAAACGTGACGCTGATGGGGCAGTCCGCGGGCGCCGTGGCCACGCTGGCGCTGGTGACCTCGCCGCTGGCCAAGGGCTTGTTCCACAAGGCGGTGCCGCTCAGCGGCGGCCTGTCCCTGGCCAGCAATTTGCCGCCGGGCGCTGTCCCCACCCTGCAGCCGCCGGCGGTCTATCAGACCCAGGCGAACGCGCTGCTGGCGAAACTGCTGGTGGCCGATGGCAAGGCCAGCGACGCCGCGTCCGCGGCTGCCTACGTGGCCAGCCAGACGCCCGCGCAAATCGCGGACTACCTGCGTGCCAAGGACGCGGGCGTCATCCTCACCACTCTGCTGCAGGCCGGTCTGAGCGGTTCCGGCCCGATCCTGGACGGCGTGGTGATGCCCACCAACCCCATGGGCGCTATCGCTTCGGGCAACTACAGCCGCATGCCCATGCTGGTGGGCTACACCCGGGAGGAAGGCAAGCTGTTCGCGTCCGCCCTGACCGCCCTGGGCGGGCCGTCGGGCTACCGGATCGGTGACGCCGAACGGTTCAATCTCATGGCCAGCTTCAATCCGGACGCGCCCTCCACGGTCACGGCGGCGGACATTCTGAACGCGGCCTATCTGCCGGTGACGGCGCCCGGCACGGGCTTCAATGCCCGCATGGCGCTGGTCACCAGTGTGCTGTTCTTGTCCAACCGGGACAATCTGGTGGCCAGCCTGGCGGGCCAGCAGTCCAATGTCTGGCAGTTTCAGTTCGACTGGGCGCAGGAACCCGCGCCCTGGAATGACGTCTACGGCGCGGCGCATGGCTTCGATCTGCTGTTTTTCTTTGGCAACTTCGGCCCGTCCGTGTTTTCCAACACCATGGCGAGCAAGGCAAACGCGCCCGGCCGGCTGGCGTTGTCGTCGGCCATGATGGCCAGTGTGGCGGCCTTCGCGCGCAATGGCGACCCGAACAATGCCTTGCTCGGGACGACGTGGCCGCCCTCGCCGCAGAAGCTTTTCTTTGATGCCAGCCTGTCGCAGGCCGCGATTTCCGTGAAATAGCGCATCGCGGGGCCGTGCGCCCGATGCGCAGAAATCCACGGCGCGCGTCCTGCGCGCGACTTCAGGGTTTGCACCATGTGCGGCGGGCAGAGTTACGATCCGGCCTTCAGATTTCCGACCGACTACATACAAGGAGATACCGTGATGCTGGGCCTGATGCAAGACCAACCGTTGCTGATTTCGTCATTGATCGATTTCGCCGAGAAACACCACGGAGATGGTGAGATCGTCTCGCGACGGGTCGAGGGCGACATTCATCGATACACGTGGCGCGATGTGGCCGTGCGGTCGCGACAGGTGGCGCATTCGCTTGACGCCATCAAGCTGGGACTCAGCGACCGCGTGGCGACGCTGGCCTGGAACGGCTACCGCCACCTTGAACTGTATTTCGGGGTCAGCGGCTCCGGCCGGGTGCTGCATACGATCAATCCGCGTCTGCACCCGGACCAGATCGCCTGGATCGTCAATCATGCGGAAGACCGGGTGTTGTGCTTTGACATGACCTTCCTGCCCATCATCCAGGCCGTCCATGCGCGATGCACCACGGTCAAGCAATGGGTGATGTTGTGCGATGCCGACAAACTGCCGTCTGACAGCGGCATCCCCAATCTGGTGAGTTACGAAGCCTGGATCGCTGGCAGGCCGGAGGCCTACACCTGGCCGGTTTTCGACGAAAACACGGCATCGAGCATGTGCTACACGAGCGGCACGACGGGCAACCCCAAGGCCGCCCTGTACAGCCACCGCTCGACGCTCCTGCACGCCTATGCCGCCGCCTTGCCTGACGTCATGTGCCTGAGCGCGCGCGACGCTGTGCTGCCGGTGGTGCCCATGTTCCACGTCAATGCCTGGGGCATTCCCTATTCGGCGGCGCTCACCGGCGCGAAACTGGTGTTTCCCGGACCGGCGCTGGACGGCAAATCCGTTTACGAACTGATCGAGGCGGAAAAGGTCAGCTACGCGGCCGGCGTGCCCACGGTCTGGCAGATGCTGCTGGGTCACATGAAGCCCAACAATCTGCGTTTTTCCACCCTGAAGCGTACGGTGATCGGTGGCGCCGCCTGTCCGCCGGCCATGATCACGGCATTCAACGACGACTACGGTGTCGAAGTGCTGCATGCCTGGGGCATGACAGAGATGAGCCCACTGGGCACGCTGTGCACCCTCAAGAACAAGCATTTGGCGCTGCCTCCGGAGGAGCAAATGAAGATCCGCCTCAAGCAGGGGCGGTCGATCTTTGGCGTGGACATGAAGATCGTCGGGGAAAACGGCCAGGCACTGCCCTGGGACGGGAAAACCTATGGGGATCTGCTGGTCAAGGGGCCGTGGGTGGTGCGCGAGTACTTCAAGGG
>JAEWVY010000350.1 GCA_023396625.1 Pseudomonadota bacterium
GAACTCGACGTGATCTACGGCGGCGAGAAGCGACTGTTCAAGTCGATCCGCGAAATTATCGAAAAGTACGACCCGCCGGCGGTCTTCGTGTACCAGACCTGCGTCACCGCGCTGACCGGCGACGACATCGAAGCGGTGTGCAAGCGGGCGAGCGAGAAGTTCGGCAAGCCGGTGATTCCGGTCAACGCACCCGGCTTTGCCGGCCCAAAGAACCTGGGCAACAAACTGGGCGCCGAGGCCATCCTCGACTACGTGATCGGCACCGTTGAACCCGAGTTCACCACGCCCTACGACATCAACATCATCGGTGAGTACAACCTGGTCGGCGAGCTGTGGCAGGTCAAGCCGCTGCTGGACGCGCTGGGCATCCGCATCCTTTCGTGCATCAGCGGCGACGGCAAGTACAACGAGATCGCCTCGGCCCACCGCGCCAAGGTCAACATGATGGTCTGCAGCAAGTCGATGATCAACATCGCGACCAAGATGCGGCAACGCTACGGCATTCCCTATTTCGAGGGCTCGTTCTACGGCATCAGCGACATGAGCGAGACGCTGCGCCAGATCGCGAAGCTGCTGGTGCAGCAGGGGGCCGACGCCGAACTGCTGGAGCGCACCGAGCGCCTGATCGAGGTGGAAGAGGCTCGGGCCTACAAGCGCATCGCCGAATACAAGGCCCGCCTGGCCGGCAAGCGCGTGCTGCTGATCACGGGTGGCGTGAAGTCCTGGTCGGTGGTGGCGGCGCTGCAGGAAGGCGGCATGGAGATCGTCGGCACCAGCGTCAAGAAGAGCACCAGGGAAGACAAGGAAAAGCTTAAGGAGATCATGGGCGAGGGCGCCGACGCCCACATGATCGACGACATGACGCCGCGCGAGATGTACGCGATGCTGCGCGACGCGCGCGCCGACATCATGCTCAGCGGCGGCCGCTCGCAGTTCGTGGCGCTGAAGGCGCGCATGCCCTGGCTGGATATCAACCAGGAGCGCTACTACGCCTATGCCGGCTACGAGGGCATGGTCGAGCTGGTGCATCAGATCGACCGCACCCTGTCAAACCCGGTGTGGCAGCGCGTGCGCATCGCCGCGCCCTGGGGCGACGACGGCGAGACCCTGGGGGCCGTGGCGCCGACCGCATCGACGGCGCACCTGAGCACGGTCGCGGCGCACGCCATGGGTCTTCAGCCCGAAGAGATTCCGGTCTGAACAGGAGACACGTCATGGCAAACGTCGTCGAATCCAAGAAGGCCTGCGCGGTCAACCCGCTCAAGATGAGCCAGCCGCTGGGCGCGAGCATGGCCTTCCTCGGGCTGGACAGCTGCATGCCGGTTATGCACGGCTCGCAGGGCTGCACCTCGTTCGGCCTGGTGCTGCTGGTGCGGCACTTCAAGGAAGCTATCCCGCTACAGACCACGGCCATGAACGAGGTCACCACCATCCTCGGCGGCTACGAGAACATCGAGGCGGCGCTGCTGAACATCCGCAAGCGCGCGTCGCCCAAGCTGATCGCGATCTGCTCCACCGGCCTGACCGAGACCAAGGGCGACGACGTCAACGGCTTCCTCGCGCTGGCGCGGCAGAAGCACTCGGAACTGGCCGACACCGAAATCATCTACGTGTCCACGCCCGACTACGTCGGTGCGTTCGAGGACGGTTTCAAGCACGCCATCACCGGCATCGTGAATTCGCTCGTGAAGCCGCTGCCGCTCGTGCAGGACCAGGTCACGCTGCTGCCGGGCAGCCACCTGTCGCCCGGCGACATCGACGAGTTGCGCGAGATCATCGAAGCCTTCGGACTCAAAGCTATCGTGCTGCCCGACCTGTCGGGTTCGCTGGACGGCCACATCCCGCCCGACTGGCGCGGCACCACACTGGGCGGCACCTCGCTCGAAGACATCCGCGCGGCCGGGGCTTCGTCGTGGACCATCGGTGTGGGCGAGCAGACCCGCGAAGGCGCCGAGGCGCTGCAGGCCATCAGCGGCGCGCCCTTCGAGATCTTCGAGCGCCTGACCGGCATCGAGGCCAACGACCGCTTCCTGATGCGCCTGTCTCAATACAGCAGCCGCCCGGTGCCGGCCAAATACCGCCGCCAGCGCAGCCAACTGCTGGACGCCATGCTCGACGGTCACTTCTACACCGGCGGCATGACGGTGGCCATTGGCGCCGAGCCCGATTTGCTACTGGCCATCGGCGCGCTGCTGCACGAGATGGGTGCCGAGCTGAGTTGCTGCATCAGCACGACAAAGTCCGCTGCGCACGCGCTGCTGCCGGCCGAGACGGTGCTGCTCGGTGACCTGGAGGACCTGGAACAGGGTGCGAAGGACTGCGACCTGATCGTGACACACGCGCACGGCCGCCAGGCGGCCCAGCGCCTAGGCAAGCCGCTGCTGCGCATGGGCTTTCCGGTGTTCGACCGCATCGGCAACGCGCACCGGGTGCAGGTCGGCTACCGGGGGACGATGAACCTGATCTTCGAGATCGCTAACCTGATGATCGAGCAGATCCCGCATCACCACGAGTGCGACTGGCCCCTGACACCCGAAGCGCGCCGCGCCGCCATGGCACAGCGACGTAACCCTCTACCCGGGACCGATCCCGACGCGACCCTGGCCGCTGCCAGTGCCTGACCACAGGAGAACCTCTATGAAGATCGCTTTTTCGACCCAGGACAAGGAAAGCGTCAACGCCCACTTCGGGTGGGCCAAGCACATCCTGGTCTATGAACTCGACGCCACCGGCCACCGCTTCGTCCAGAGCTTCGATTTCGGCGACAAGCTGGAGGAGGACGGCGACGAGGACAAGCTCGCCCCCAAGCTGGCCGTCATTCACGACTGCGCCATCGTCTATGTCGCGGCCATCGGCGGTTCGGCCGCCGCCCGCGTGGTGGCCGCCAAGATCCACCCTATCAAAGTGCCGCAGCCCGAACCCATCGCCGAGATCCTGGACAAGCTGCAGGTGGTGCTGCAAGGCACGCCACCCCCCTGGCTGCGCAAGGCGCTTCAGCGCGATGCCGCCCCTTCCCATGATTTTGAAGACGACGAGGTGACCCATGGCTGAAACCGCCACCCCCGAGACCGATGCTGCCAGCGACGAGGCCATGCTGGCCACCCCCTTCGTGCAGCAGCTGGTCAAGCAGATGCGCGCGCAGGACACCCACGGCCAGTGGGAAGGCAAGAGTGATCTGGAGATCCTCAAGCCTTTCGTCCTCACGCCCGAAGAACGGCGCGCCATTCCCATCATGGGCGACCCGGACCCCGAGACCTTGTGGCACCTGGAGATCTTCTACAACGCCATCGCCGTCGCGATCGAGCGCGAGACCGGCCAGATGGTCTCGCCCATGATGAAGATGAGTCATGAAGGCTTTGGCCGCATGGTGCTGATCGCCGGCCGCCTGGTGGTGGTAAACAAGCAGCTTCGCGACGTGCACCGCTTCGGCTTCCCCTCGCTGGCCAAGCTGGCCGAGGCCGGGGGCAAGTTCCTCACCGAGGCCGTGACCATAATCCGCTCCTACCCCGAAGTGGCCAATTACGGAACCTGACCATGAGCGAAACCGCCGACGAACTCAAGCTGCGCCTGAAGAAGCTCAATGCCCAGGCGACGCAGGCCAAGATGGACCTGCACGACCTGTCCGAAGAGCTGCCGACCAACTGGGAAAACATCCTGTCGGTGGCGCAGCGCTGCCACGATGCCTACGCCGCGCTGATTGAGGCCCGCAAGATCGCCGCAGCGGCCGCGGCCTGACCGGGAAAACACCATGAGCGCCTTTTCCGTCACCCTGCCCAGCGGCGCGACCTGGACGCCGACCTTCGTGGCCGAGCTGGACGAAGACAAATGCATCGGCTGTGGCCGCTGCTTCAAGGTCTGCCCGCGCGGCGTGCTCGAACTCGTCGGCCTGACCGACGAGGGCGAACGCATCAGCGTGAACCTGGACGACGATGACGATGACGAGGAATACGAGAAAAAGGTGATGACGATCGCACATCAGGAACTTTGCATCGGCTGCACCGCCTGCTCGCGCATTTGTCCCAAGAAGTGCTACACGCACGCCCCCGCCAACGCCTGAGGAGTGCCGCCATGCTGGCCCCGGTCGCCCCCCGCCTGGACTGGTCTGTTCTGGAGGTACGCATGCGCTCGCGCAACGACGAAATTGACGACCTGATGGCACTGCTGCTTGATCATGCCGACGGTGCCGTAGGCAGCAAGGCCGACCGGTACCACATGGCGTGGCTGATCGCGTGCGCAAGCCTGGGTGATGGGCATCTCTGGCAGGACCTCGGGTTGCCGTCCCGTGAGACCCTGACGACACTGATGCGCCGCTGGTTTCCGGGGCTTGTCGCCCTCAACAGCGGCAACATGCGCTGGAAGAAGTTTCTCTACCGGCAGCTATGTCTGAAGGAGGACATCCTGATCTGCAAGTCGCCGACCTGCGCGGATTGCTCCGACCATGTGACTTGCCATGGACAGGAACTGAACTGATCCCATTCAAAGAGAGACTTGGAATGGTTGGCGTTGCCGGCAGGTCAGGCGACTCTGCGTCCAAAGAGGTGGCCTTCAGACGCCGGCGATCAGGGGCAACAACAAGCGCATGGCCTGTCCGTCACGCCCCTGTTGCCAACAAGGGGCAGATGCGCTGGCGCAGCTTCGACGGTGCGCTCCTCTACCTGTCCCGTTACAGTTCGGAGCTCAACCCTGATGAAATGGCCAGTGCGGACATCAAGCAGGCGGTCGTGAAGCCTGCCCCGGCGCGCACGAAGAAACGCCACCTCGTCAAAGCCACTGCGCGGCATCTGCGTTGCGTGCAAAGGCAGCCCGAGCGGATTCGCAAAGGTTTCGAGCATGGTGCCGTTCGCTATGCCGCTTGCTTCAAGTTGGTTGAGGCCGTCTCAATGGTGCTTCGGAAAAATCTGGCATATCAGCCAGAACTCAGTATCAGAAGGTGATTGTTTGCTATAAAAAAGAAGTTTTTGATCGCCCTGGGCAGGGCGTTGTCAGGCCCGTGGGTCCTCGGGGAGGCCGAGGTGGGTGAGGATCAGCCGCCAGTGCGCCGGTTCCACCGAGGTGATGGACAGGCGGTTGCCCTTGCGCAGCACCAGCAAGTCTTGTAGGCCAGGGATCTGGCGCAGTTCAGGCAGGCCCAGGGTCCGCGTTTTGCGTTGCACCTGCACATCCACCAGCTGCCACCGCGGGGCGTCGGGGCGGGATGCCGGGTCGAAGTAAGGCGAGGCCGGGTCGTATTGCGTGGGGTCGGGGTAGGGCGGGCCGGCCACGCGCGCGACGCCGACGATGCCGGGCTCCGCGCAGCTCGAGTGGTAGAACAGCACGCCGTCGCCGACCCGCATGATGTCGCGCATGAAATTGCGTGCCTGGTAGTTGCGCACGCCCACCCACGCGACAGTGGCGTTGGGGGCGGCCAGCGAGTCGTCCACCGAGCATTCGCTGGGTTCGGACTTCATCAGCCAGTAACGGGTCATGGGGCGC
>JAEWVY010000035.1 GCA_023396625.1 Pseudomonadota bacterium
TTCTCGTTCTTCCCTGTCTATCCCATCATCGCGGCGGCGGCCTTGATCGCCTCGCGGATGCGGCCGTAGGTGCCGCAGCGGCACACATTCTCGATGGCGTCGATGTCGGCATCCGTCGGCGTGCGCGTACGACGCAACAGGTCCACCGCGGCCATGATCTGGCCCGGCTGGCAGAAGCCGCACTGCGGCACATCGAGGTTCATCCAGGCCTGCTGCACGGGGTGCAGCGTGTCGCCGTTGGCCAGGCCTTCGATGGTCGTCACCTGTCGGCCGCGCACCTCGGACACGCGCACCGAGCAGGTCGTCACGGCCTTGCCGTCCACGTGGCAGGTGCAGGCCTTGCACACGTTGATGCCGCAGCCGTATTTCGGGCCGGTGATGCCGAGCTTGTCACGCAGCACCCACAGCAGTGCCATGTCGTCGGGCGCCTCGACGTCGACGTTCTGGCCGTTCACCTTGAAAGATTGGATTGGCATGCGGTTCTCCTCAGGCAGGAATCGGAACGTTGACGGGCGTGGGCAACTTGCCCGGCGGGATCGGCGTGAAGTCGACGGGGAAGTTCAGCGGGAAACTGCGCGGCTTGATGCCGGTGGCACGCCCATAGGCGTTGGCGATCGCGCCCGAACTCGCCGACAGGCCGACCTCTCCGAGGCCACCGATGGGCTCGCCGTTGGCCGGCATGATGATGATTTTCACGTCCTTCGGGTAGTGCTTCATGCGCGAGAAATGATATTGCGAATAGCTGCCCTCCAGCGGCAGGCCGTTCTGGATGTGCAGCCCCGCCGACAGCACCAGCGCGATCGACTCGCACAGGCCGCCCTGCAGTTGCGCCTCGATGCCCGAGGGGTTGATCGGCGTGCCCACGTCGATGGCGATGGTCGCGCGCACCACCTTCGCGGCCGAAGGCACGCGCGCGTCGATCTCGACGATGCAGGCAGTGAAGGACTTCGTTTCCTGGTGCACACCCACGCCCTGTGCGAAGCCCGGCGGCATCGCCTTGCCCCACTGCGCGGCTTCCGCCACCGCCTTGAGCACCGCGCGGGCGCGCGGCAGGCGCAGGTATTCGAGCCGGAAGGCGACCGGGTCCTTGCGCGCCGCCTTGGCCATCTCGTCGACCAGGATCTCTTCGACCAGCCGCGCGGGCTGGATGTGCACCGAACGGTACGAGCAGGTGTTCATGTCCATCGGCACCGGCGTCAGCAGCTTGGTCGTGACGCCGAAGTTGTACGGCGAAGTCACCATGGTCTTGAACATGACCTGCTCGATCGCGAAGTTGCCCACCGTCTGCGGAAAAGCGTTGGGCAACGCGATGACGGCGGCTTCGAGCATGTTGCCGAAGCCGTGGCGCGTATCCAGGCGCACGCTGGCGATGCGCTGCTCAAAGGCGATCACCTGGCCCAGCAGCATCGTGGCGCGCGCCTTCTGGTAGAACGGCGGGCGGATGCGCGTGTGGCGCATGTCGTCGGTGCGGTGGTACATCAGGCGGCAGGGGCGTCCGAGCGCCTTCGACACCTGGATCGCCTGCAGCACCGGATCCCAGAACAGGCGCCGCCCGAAGGAACCTCCCGAGGGCACGACATGCACCACCACCTTGTTCAGTGGCAGGCCCAGCTCGGCCGCTACCGCTTGCTGCGTGACGATAGGGCTTTGCAGACCGGCCCAGATCTCGGCGCGGTCGGCCCGCACATCGGCGATCGCGCATTCCACCTCCATCGGGCAGTGCGCGGCCGGTGCGAACTCGAACTCGCCCTCGACCGTCAGCGCGCCCAGCGGCGGCAGCGCAAAGGGCAGCAGCGACGACTTCAGCTTGCGCATGATGGTGGCGTTCGATTGGCCGTCGAGCGGGCCTGCCGCCCACGTCACGTCGAGCGCGTTCACCGCGGCCCAGGCCTGCCCGAAGGTTTCGGCCATCACGGCCACACCCGGCGGCGTCGGCGTGATGCCGTGGGTGGCGGGGATCGGCACCACGCCGATCACGCCCGGCATGCTCATCACCAGGTACAGGTTGTTGATGCTGACGAACTTGCCATTGATGGTCGGCGGGCGCCGCACCATCGTCGGCTTGGCGCCCGGCACGTCCTGGTCGAGCGTGAACTTCTTGCGCCCGGTGACGATGTCGAGCGCATCGAGCCGTGTCACGCGCTGGCCGACCACCGGGGGCGTGGAACCCGAGCGCGGGCTGCCCAGGCCACCCACCATCGGCATGCCGGCATGCATCGACCGCACACTTGACGAGCCGCCGGTGAGCTGGTTCCAGATCAGCTCGGGGCTGGCGTCGGCGGACGTGACCTCGATCGAGCTCAGCGGCAGGCGCAGCTTGTCGGCCAGCATCATCGCGCTGGCCGTGGCGATGCCCTGGCCCACTTCGAGCCGCGGCAGTGCAAGCCGCACGCGGCCGTCGCCGGTTTTCGTCACTTTCACCTGCCCCATGGTCGGCAGCGACGTCAGCGTGACCAAGTCGCCGAGGTCGATCAGGTCGGTGGTGTCGGGCGGTGTCATCGGCAGCAGCGCGGCGACCGCCGAGGCGGGCGCCGTGAGAGCGCCCAGCCCCGCCAATCCGGTTGCAGCCGACGCCAGCGGAGCGGCTGTCGCATAACCGAGCATGTCGCGACGGCGCAGGCCGTGCACGTCGCCGTCGTCAGGCCCGCGCGGAGGGCGCTGGCCCTTGTTCGAACGCTTCATCGTTGTCTCCTGTTGTTTGGCGAACGCGGATGGCTGT
>JAEWVY010000143.1 GCA_023396625.1 Pseudomonadota bacterium
GGCCAAGGCCTTCTACAGCGCGGCCCTGGCGCCGCTGGGTTACAGCGTCTGCTTTGAAGGGAACTACGGTTCCAACATCCTCGGCCTGGCCTACCCGGACGCCGCCGAGCCCGACGGCAAGAAGGCCGACGTCTGGTTCATCGACGGACCTTCGCCCTACGGCGGGCCGGCGGCCACCACGGGCTGCCATCTCGCGTGGCGTGCACAAAGCCGCGCACAGGTGGATGCCTTCTACAAGGCGGCCATCGCCGCTGGCGGCAAGGACAACGGCGCGCCCGGCCTGCGCCCGGACTACCACCCCCACTACTACGGCGCCTTCGTGATCGACCCCGAGGGCAACAACGTCGAAGCGGTCTGCCACCTGCCCGAGTGAGCGGGCAGAAAAAATCTTCAGACGCCCGACTTTTTCTTCAGATTTGACCCCGTCACTGCGCAATGTCTGCCTGACGGCACAACCGGCACCTTTGAAGCCCCTGCACCAGACCGCGGCGCCAGGTCGGTGGTCAGGAAGTCGGCGAGCCGGGAAGGATGTTCAGAACGCGCGTGCCACGCCCACCATCGCCGTCACGCCGTTGCGCCGGCTGACGAGGGGGCTTGCGGCGGCTTCGTCACCGAGTTGCGAGACGCCCACGTTGGCCTGCAGCGTCCAGCTTGGCGCCAGGGTGTACTCGGCACCGACGTTGAGTTCGACCTTTCGACACCCGGATTTCGGCGTGTAGACGGCCAACGAGGTGGCCTGCGCCTGGGCTGGCGTGACGCCGAAGTAGGTCTGCATGTAGTCCCGGTTGGCCCATGTCGCGCTGACCGCCATGTGCAGGGCGAGTCGGTCGGTCACAGCCCACGGGAGGCCTACGCTCAAGTCCGCCTGCACGCCCTTGGGGCCGCGGTTGCTCAGCGACTGTCGCGCCACCAGCATGACGGGGCCGTAGCCGATCCCGACGCCGGCTTCGGTGCTGGACTTCACCTTGCCCATGCCGCGCAGGCGCTTGTCGCCGGGCGTCGGGTCCAGTGCCGTGGGGTCCGAGTCCTTGCGTCCGGGGTCGAACTGCGCCACCAGAGCGAGTCGGAACGGCCCCGCCTCGACGGCGTTCCAAGACAGCCCACGCTGACCGAGCTCCACGGTGCCCCAATCGTGGCTGCGGTAGCTGAGCGTCAGGTCCGGGGCCGCCAGCGTGCGGCGGTTGGGGCTGCCCTCGTAGGTGGGTACCGTCGCCACGCCCAGCCCAAGGCGACCGCTCATCCCGTAGGCCGGCTCTGGCGAGTCCGACTGCGCCTGCGCGAGCGGGCACAGCGCGAGAAGGGAGGCGGCCAGCACGGCGTGCACCACGGTGCGCGGAGTCGATGCGGGTACCTGAGCAAGGCTCGGCGAGGCGGGGAAATTCGGCGTGTGAGGCATGGGTGTCTGTCGAAAAAAGGATGAAAAAGGCACACCTGCGACATCGGCAGGGTGAGCGAAGCCCGACCTTGGTCTGAACCAGGGTCTGGTGTGAGGAGGGGAAGTTCAGATCGGCTTGCGGGCCACGATGAAGACCCGGAAGTCCTTGCCGCGGGTGCCGTGTCGCTCGACCGAGACGATGTTCAGGCCCTGGCGGGCCATGGCCACCTGCAATGCGTCGGCGTCGAAGCACAGCACACGGGGCGCCTTGCCGATGGCCTGCATCACGGGCACGGCCAGGTAGCGGATGAGTGGGTTCAGTTCGGCGACGCAGGCCGTCTTGGAGATCAGCATGCCGCCCGGCCGCAAGGCCAGCACCGCCTGTTGCAGCGCAAGGTCAAGATCGGTCACGAGATGCAGCAGGTTGAAGGCCAGCACGGCGTCGAATTCGCCCGGCGCCGCCACCGGTTCCTCGGCATCGGCCAAGGCAAAGCTCAACTGCGGCACCGGCTGGGCGGCCAGCTTCTCGCGTGCGATGGCGATCATGCGGGCCGACACATCGGTGGCCAGCAGGCGCCGGGTGAAGGGGGCCAGGCGCAACGCGGTGGTCCCGGTGCCACAGCCGATTTCCAGCACGTCCTGATCGGCCGTCAGCAGGTCTTCCACCTGCCGCAGCGTGAACTCGTAGCCGGCCATGTCGGCGATGGGGTCGGCCGCGTACTGGACGGCAATGCGGTCCCAGAAGCGGGCCTTGGGCGAGGCCGGCCGTTCAAGTTCATCCGCGGGCGCCAGCGTCCGAAGCGGGCTGGCGCACTTCTGGTGCAAGGAAGCGTTGGGCATCACCGTGCCCCCGGCTGCAACGCCGCCGCCAATGCGGCTTGCATGTCTTGCGGCAGCGTGGCCACACCCTTGATGATGCCCGGACCACCGTTGCGCCAATGCATTGAAAATGAACGCCGCTGTTCGTTGGGCAGCTTGTATTCCTCGATGTCGAGCACGACTTCGGTTCCGCCTTCGACCAGCGCCGCGGACGAGCCGATCTTGACGACCGGCCCGAGCTCGCGAACGGTCAGGCCAACGGCTGTGTCGTAGCGCTGCGCGGCTTCGGAGGCTGCCGACTGAACGTACGACGCGGACAGCTGCGGGACGCGGCGAACGGTGACCGACGCAAAGCAACCCGAGTCCTGAAAAAACCGGCCAATGCCTTCGCTCGCTGCAAGCTCTCGTGCCTGAACGTCCTTCTGGTCAGCACGCCACTGCGGAGACCAGACGACCAATGCGGTGGACGACAGGTTGCACACCGGTTGCTGCGGCGAGGGCGTGAAGTTCGTGCTGGTGGTGGCAGCGCAGCCGCAGAGCGCGACAAGAGGAACAGCGGCAAGCATGGAACGCTTCAGGATGGCGTGCACGCCAGTCCGTAGCGCCTGACCGCCCGCGTCGGCGGGTGGCGAGGCTTTGGCGCGAAGGGCGATAGTGGAAGACGGCATGGGCAATAAAGGAAGTCGTTCGAGCAGTCAACGAATGCTATCCATGCACAACTTCGAGGGGAACTGCGGTAGATTGCAGCGAACATATACAAATTTGCATGGATAACCTCGACTGGAACCAGCTCAAGGCCTTTCTGGAGACCGCTGAAACCGGCTCGCTGTCGGCCGCCGCGCGCAAGCTGGGCCTGACCCAGCCCACGCTGAGCCGTCAGGTGGCGGCCATCGAGCAGCGAATGGGCGTGACCCTCTTCGAGCGGGTGGGCAAGACCATGGCGCTGACGCCGACCGGGCAGGACCTGCTGGCGCATGCCCGCGCCATGGGCGCTGCCGCCGAGGCGCTGGGACTGGCGGCCAGCGGCCGCTCGCAGGCGGTGGGTGGTGTGGTCTCCGTCTCGGCCACCTTCGGGATGGCCGCCCACTTCCTGGCCCCACTGGTGCGGCAACTTCGCGAGAAGGAGCCGACCATTGCCATCGAGGTAATCGCCACCGACACCAACAGCGACCTGCTGCGCCGGGAGGCGGACATCGCCGTCCGCCATGTCAAGCCCGATCAGCCGGACCTGATCGGCCGCTTGATCCGGGAGGCCACCGCCCACTTCTACGCGACCGAGGACTGGGTGAGGATCCACGGCCACCCGCGCCGCGCCGAAGAGGCAGCCCACCTGCCCTTCGTGGGCGCCGACCGTTCAGGCCACTTCCTGGCCTTTCTCCGCCAGCAGGGCCTGCCCCTGAGCGAGGCCAATTTCAGCTGCTACGCCGACCACTCGCTGGCGCAGTGGGCCCTGGTACGCCAAGGCATGGGCATCGGCGCGATGGCAGACGAGATCGCCCGCGACACGCCGGGCATGGTCCGGGTGCTGGACGAGGTGCCTCCTGTGCGCTTTCCGATCTGGCTGGTCACCCACCGCGAGCTGCGCACCTCACGCCCGATACGTGTGGTGTTCGATGCGCTGGCGCAGGGCTTGGCCTGAGCCCCGAGGCGTTCAGTACCCGCCCGACCGCGCAGCCGGACCCTTCGCCGCCCCCGCACCAAACCGCTGCACCAGCCCCGTCGCCGCCTTCACCAGCAGCGTCGTGTCCACGCCGACAGCGACGAACAGCCCGCCCGCGTCGAGGTACTGCTGTGCCAGCGCCGGGTCTGTGGCCAGGATGCCGGCGGCCTTGCCGGCGGCGCGCACGGTGGCGATGCCTTCGAGGATGACTTTCTGCACCTCGGGGTGGCCGGGCTGGCCGCGGTAGCCCATGCTGGCCGAGAGGTCGGCCGGGCCGAAGAACACGCCGTCCACGCCCTCGGTCTCGGCAATCGCCTTGAGGTTGTTCACCGCGGTCACGGTCTCGGCCTGCACCAGCAGGCACATCTGGCCGTTGGCCTGGTTGAGGTAGTCGTCGACCTGGTTCCAGCGCGAGGCGCGCGCGAGCGCCGCGCCCATGCCGCGGATGCCTTCGGGCGGGTAGCGCATGGCCTGCACCATCAGCGCAGCCTGCTCGGCGGTGTCGATCATTGGGATCAGCAGCGTCTGCGCGCCGATGTCGAGGTATTGCTTGACGAGGGCGACGTCGGCCTCGACCACGCGCACGACGGCGTGGGTCTTGGTGTAGGGCGTGATCGCGCGCAACTGGTCGAGCGTGGTGCGCGGGTCGTTGGGCGCGTGTTCGCCGTCGATGAGCAGCCAGTCGAAGCCGCAGCCGGCCAGGGCCTCGGCCACGTCGGGCGAGGCGAAGCCGACCCAGCAGCCGATCTGGGGCTGGCCGGCCTTGAGGGCGTCGCGAAAGGTGTTCTGCGGAATCTTCATGGTGTCTTGGTCGGTTCGGGGTAGAGGCCGCGCACTTGGCCCATCAGGCGCGTGAGGCCCATGAGCGCGTCCATGGTCGGCGTGGCCAAGCCGAGGTGCTGGCCGATTTCGCGCACGGCGCCGACCAGGGCGTCGAGCTCGATGGGGCGGCCGGCTTCGACGTCCTGCAGCATCGAGGTCTTGAAGGAGCCGAGCTTGCGCGTGATGGCGTGGCGGTCTTCAGGGTTCTGGTCGATGGGGATGCCGATGCGCGCGCCGATGGCCTGCGCCTCGCGCATCACGGCGCTGCAGAAGCCGCGCACGAGGTCGTCGTCCAGGATGCGGTCGCAGGGCGCGCCCGTGAGGGCCGAGACCGGGTTCATGGTCATGTTGCCCCAGAGCTTGAACCAGATGTCGCGCTGGATACGCTCGGACACCCCCACGCCAAACCCCGCCGACGCGAGCAGATCGGCCACGGCCTGCGCGCGCGGCGTCACGCCGCCAGCCGGCTCACCGAGAATGAGCTGGTTGTTCCTGATGCGTTCGACATGTCCCGGCCTCGGGGCGGCGGCACTGGCGTGCACCACGCAGCCCAGCACCTGGGCGGAGGGAATCTGCTCAGCCGTCACGCCATCCGGGTCCACCGACCGCAGACGCAGGCCGGCCGCCTCGCCCGGCAGGCCATCGAAAAACCACCACGGCACACCGTTCATGGCGGTCAGCACCGTGGTATGCGGCCCCATGAGTGCCCGCACGGCGGGCGCCACCTGCGGCATGGCCGGTCCCTTGACCGACACAATCACCAGATCCTGCGGCCCCAGGCTGGCGGGGTCGTCACTGGCCCGCAGCCGCACAGGGTGCTCGGCGCCTTCCGCGTCAACCCAGGTCAGCCCTCGGTCGCGCAGCACGCGCAAGGTCTCGCCACGCGCCACGGCCGACAGTTGCACCTCCCCGCAAGACAGGCGCGACCCCAGCCAGCCTGCAAACAGCCCCCCGATGGCGCCGACGCCGACGATGGCGATTTTTTGCATCGAGACCGATGGGTTCATGGGGCACAACCATCCGGAAACGCGACCGCCACGGCACAGCGGGTCGCCGGGCCAGGGTGTCGGTCACCCCTGGCGCAGGAATTCAAGATGCGGGCATCACCACCGCGGAGGCTGGGGGGCGGGGCACTTGCGCGGGGGGTCATGCAGGGCGTCGACAGGCCACTCATCCGCACGCCACCCGTCGCCGAACACTTATTTATTGATAGCATACTTTGTCCATATGGCGCTGAGAAATGGCCAAAAATCCTCAAATCACCACCCCCGTCCTGTGCCTGCGCCCCGGCAGGCCGCATGGGGGGGTCCGGGCCCGAAGGGCCGCAGAGACGACCGGCAGGGCCGCCTCGTTCGACATGCTAAATGAATCCGCGCCATCCGGCCCGCCACCGGGGCCTGGAGGGGGCTGTTCACGCGGGCGCCTGGAGCAAACCGGTCCACGCGTCAAGCGCCGCCGATCGCCCCCCCTGACGCCAGATCAGCAGGGTCTGGGCATGCCGCAGGGCGGCCGGCAGCGGATGGACCCCCAGCCGGTCGCGCCCGGGCGCCTGCTCAAGCAGGCTCCGCGGCAGCAGGGCCACCCCCATGCCCGCGACGGCACAACCAAGAATGGCGTGGTAGGAGGCCAGTTCGACGACCCGGGCCGGCGCGCACCCGCCGGCCTCGAACCACGCCTCAAGGCGGCGGCGATAGGCGCAGCCCTGGGCAAAAACCAGCAGTGTCGGGCTGGACACATCCTGAGGCGAACGGATGCGCGGCTGTCCGTCGGCAGTCACCAGGACCAATTCCTCGACAAACACGGGCAGCGATTCCAGGCGAGCGTCCCGCGGGGGATCGGCCACGAACGCCGCGTCCAGCGCGCCATCGAGCACCTGGGACACCAGCGGCGAGGACGGCCCGGTGCTCAATTCCAGCGTCACCTCCGGATAGCGCCGATGAAACTCGGCCAAAGGCTGGGGCAGGCGAATCGCGGCCGTGCTCTCCATCGAGCCCAGGCTCAGCCGTCCGCGCGGCGCGCCGTCCAGCACGGCCTCGCGCGCTTCCCGCCCCAGGGTCAGGATCTGCTGGGCATAGCCATGCAAGACCTGCCCGGCCGGCGTCATGCGCATGCGCTTGCCGTCCCGCAGGAACAGCGGCACACCGAGGTCCTCTTCCATCTGCCGAATGCGCGTGGTCACGTTCGACGGCACCCGATGCAGTTGCTCGGCCGCGCGCGTGACGCCACCGGCGCGGACCACGCTGCAGAAGATATGCAGATCCCGGAAGTCCATGATTCTCTTTTCATGAATTTGATTCACATAATAATTCAATTGTCATGAATGAAAAGGCCCCCTACAGTGCCGCCATGACCTCCTTCGCCAGCCCCGCCGAGCGGGCCCATCCCCCCGCCCTGGGCTATGTCTACGCCACCCTGGTGGTGGCCATCTGGACCGGGTTCATCCTGGTCTCGCGCGCTGGTGGCGTGAGCATGCTGACGCCATGGGACGTGATCGCCATCCGCTATGCCACCGCCGCGGCCCTGCTGCTGCCGTTCTGGTGGTTTCACCGGCGCATCGTGCTGTTCAACCGCCGGCGAGTGAGCCTGGCCATGCTGGGCGGCCTGGGCTACGCCGTGCTGGCCTACGCCAGCTTCAAGCTGGCCCCTGCCGCCCACGCCGCCGTGCTGCTGCCCGGCCTGCAGCCTTTCGCGGCGGCGCTGGCCGCCTGGTTCCTGCTCGGCGAGACACCCGGCGCCACCCGCCGGGCGGGGCTGGCGCTGATCGCGGGCGGCATCGTCTGCCTCGGGGCCGACGTCCTGCGGGGCGAGTCCGCGGTGCTACGGGGCGATCTGCTGATGGTCGGTGCCTCCCTGTGCTGGGCGTGTTACTCCGTCCTCCTTCGCCGCTGGGCCCTCTCGCCCTGGGACGCCACGCTGGCCGTCACGCTGCTGACGGCGCTGGTCTACCTGCCGGTCTATCTGGTGGCGCTGCCCAAGCAGCTGCACCAGGCCCCCTGGCCGGACATCGCCGTGCAGGCGGTCTACCAGGGCGTCGTCGCGACCATCGTGCAGATGGTGCTGTACGTCCGGACCATCGCCCTCATCGGCCCGACCCGGCTGGGCATGTGGATGGCCCTGGTTCCCGGCCTGGCCGGCGTGACGGCCGTGCCCCTGCTGGGCGAAACCCTTTCAGGCTGGACGGCCCTCGGACTCGGGCTGGTCGGCCTGGGCGCGTGGCTCGGAAACCGTCGTCTTTTTTTCAACCCGAGGAGCGCGTGATGCCCTACGTCAACATCAAGATCACCCGCGAAGGCGCCACCGCCGAACAGAAGGCCGAACTCATCCGCGGAGCCACCCGCCTGCTGGCCGACGTGCTGGGCAAGTCCCCCCAGACCACGGTCGTCGTCATCGACGAAGTAGACACCGACAACTGGGGCATCGGCGGGGAGACTGTCACCCTCCGGCGAAAGCGCGGGTCATGAACCACGGCCCCACCGCCGCTTCAGGCCGAAGCGGCACGGCGGGCCGGCATCGCCGACCCCGCGGTCCCCGGCGGCTGGCCTGCCTTGCTATGCTTGGCCGCTTCACACCCACGGAATTCCCGCATGTACGTCGTGATCTTCAGGGCCAAGGCCCGCCAGCTTGACGCCGAATACGGCCAGCTGGCCGGGCGCCTGCGCGAACTCGCCCTGGCACAATTCGGCTGCCTCGATTTCTGTGCCGCCACCGAGGGTGATCAGGAAATCGCCCTGTCCTACTGGCCCGATGAAGCGAGCATCCGCGCCTGGAAGCAGCATGCCGACCACCTGGCAGCCCAGCAGATGGGACGCGAGCGCTGGTATGCGGCCTATTCCGTCGAAGTGGCCGAGGTCAAGCGCGCCTATCGCCAGCCGGCAGCCTGACCCCCTTGAGGTCCACCCGTCCCATGGCCAAGGAAAAAACCGTCTTCACCTGCAACGAATGCGGTGGGACCACGCCGCGCTGGCTGGGCAAGTGCCCGGCCTGCGGGGCATGGAATACGCTGATCGAGTCGGCGGCCGGGTCCACGGCACCGGCGAAGCATCGCTTCGCCGCGCTCGCGAAGACGGCCGAGGTGACGACGCTGTCCGAGATCGAGGCCCGTGATTTCGAGCGCACGCCCACCGGTCACGAGGAACTGGACCGGGTGCTCGGTGGCGGCGTCGTCGCGGGCGGCGTGGTGCTGATCGGAGGCGACCCGGGCATCGGCAAGTCCACCCTGCTGCTGCAGGCGCTCGATTCATTGCAGCGCGCCGGCCAGTCCACGCTGTATGTGACCGGCGAAGAGTCGGGTGCGCAGGTGGCGCTACGGGCACGCCGACTGGGCCTGGGCCGCTCGGACGTCAAGGTGCTGGCGGAGATCCAGCTGGAGAAAATTCTCGCCGCCCTCGACGCCACACGCCCGGCGATCGCCGTGATCGATTCGATCCAGACCGTGTATTCGGAGCAGCTGACCTCCGCCCCCGGCTCGGTCGCGCAAGTGCGCGAATGCGCGGCGCACCTCACGCGCGCGGCCAAGGCTGGCGGCACGGCGATCGTGCTGGTCGGACACGTCACCAAGGAAGGCGCGTTGGCTGGCCCGCGCGTGCTGGAGCACATGGTGGACACCGTGCTGTACTTCGAGGGCGACACGCACAGCAGCTTCCGGCTGATTCGCGCCATCAAGAACCGCTTCGGCGCCGTCAACGAGATCGGCGTGTTCGCCATGACCGAAAAGGGCCTCAAGGGCGTGACCAACCCCAGCGCCATTTTTCTGTCCCAGCATGCCGAGCCGGTGCCCGGCAGTTGCGTGCTCGTCACGCTGGAAGGCACGCGACCGATGCTGGTGGAAATCCAGGCGCTGGTCGATGCGGGTGGCCCCAGCCCCCGCCGCCTGTCGGTGGGGCTGGACCGCGACCGGCTGGCCATGCTGCTGGCGGTCCTGCATCGCCATGCCGGCGTGGCGTGCATGGACCAGGACGTGTTCGTCAACGCCGTGGGCGGCGTGCGCATCAGTGAACCGGCGGCCGACCTGGCAGTGATGCTGGCCATCACCTCCAGCCTGCGCGGCAAGGCCCTGCCCAAGGGGTTCCTGGCCTTCGGCGAAGTGGGCCTGGCCGGCGAAGTGCGCCCGGCACCGCGCGGACAGGAGCGGCTGAAGGAAGCGGCCAAGCTGGGATTCAGCGTGGCGGTCGTCCCCAAGGCCAACCTGCCCAGAAAGGGGGACCGGGCCTTCGAGGGTCTGGCCATCCATCCGGTGGAGCGCATCGAGGAAGCCATGGCGCTCGTGCGCACCCTGGCGTGACGGGGCCCACGCCCTGGCCGCGGGCACACACCCGCCGGGACACCCGACAATGCGGACCATGCACATGAATTTCTCACGGATCCTCGTGCCGCTGGCCAGCCTGGCCCTGCTGGGCCTGGCCTGGCGCGCCTGGGGAGGGGCCGGCATTGCCGTGGCCGGCGGCGGCCTGGTGATGTGGTTGCTGCTGCACTTCACCCGCATGATGACCATTCTGAAACGCGCCGCCGGATCGCCCATCGGCCACGTGGGCAGCGCGGTCATGCTCAACGCCAAGCTCCGGCGCGGCGTGCCCCTGCTGCATGTGATGGCGCTGACGCGCGCCCTCGGCGCGCTGCAGAGCCCCGAAGGCGCACAGCCGGAGATCTTCCGCTGGACCGATGGCAGCGGTTCCCACGTGACCTGCACCTTCCGGCACGGCAGGCTGGCGGCCTGGACGCTGGTCCGCCCGGAGACCGCTCCCAGCTCATCCGGGGAAACGCCACCGGCCACGTAAAATCCGATTCTTCCGCCTCCAAGCCCAACCCAAGGACATTCCCGATGAGCGCACTTCCCCCCTCGATGGCCGACCGCGACGGCAAGATCTGGATGGATGGTCAGATGGTCGACTGGCGCGACGCCAAGATCCACGTCCTGACCCACACGCTGCATTACGGCTGCGGCGCCTTTGAGGGTGTGCGAGCCTACAACACGGCCAGCGGCACCGCCATCTTCCGCCTGGAAGAGCATACCGAGCGCCTGTTCAACAGCGCCAAGATCCTGCGCATGAAGCTCCCCTTCTCCAAGGAGGAGGTGAACGAGGCGCAAAAGGCCGTGGTGCGCGAGAACAAACTGGAAAGCTGCTACCTGCGCCCACTGACCTGGATCGGCTCGCAGAAACTCGGCGTCAGCCCCAAGGGCAACACCATCCACCTGATGGTGGCGGCCTGGGCCTGGGGGGCTTATCTGGGCGAGGAAGGCATGAAGCGCGGCATCCGCGTCAAGACCAGCAGCTACACCCGTCACCACGTCAACATCACCATGACGCAGGCCAAGACGGTGAGCAACTACACCAACTCCATTCTGGCCAACATGGAGGTCACCGACGAAGGCTACGACGAAGCCCTGCTGCTGGATCCCAGCGGCTTTGTGAGCGAAGGCGCGGGCGAGAACATCTTCGTGGTCAAGAACGGCGTGATCTACACCCCCGACCTGTCGGCCGGCGCGCTCAACGGCATCACGCGCAACACGGTGCTGCACATCGCCCGGGACCTGGGGCTGGAGGTGGTGCAAAAGCGCATCACCCGTGACGAGGTGTACATCGCGGACGAGGCCTTCTTCAGCGGTACGGCGGCGGAAATCACGCCGATCCGGGAACTCGACCGGATCGAGCTGGGCACGGGCAGCCGCGGTCCGATCACCGAACGCATCCAGAATGCCTTCTTCGACATCGTCAATGGCCGCAACCCGAAATATGCCCACTGGCTGGCCAAGGTCTGAGGAGAGCGACGCATGAGCAACCAAGTCGTCGAACTGCGGGCCCAGGACCTCCACCGCGCGGGCGAGATCGCCTGCCCCCACCCCAAGGCCGGCATGGCCCTGTGGAACAGCCATCCCAAGGTCTATCTCGATGTCGCCGCCACCGGCGAAGCCCGCTGCCCCTACTGCGGCACGGTCTATCGCCTCCAGGCCGGCGAGCACGTCCACGCCGGCCACTGATGTCGGCGCGGCATCACGCCGCCAACCCTGGCAAGGTTCGTCGGGACACGCGGGGCCATCCCGCACCTTGCTGACACACCGTTGTCAGCAGCCCCGGCGCAGCATGGAGGCTCCTCAACCCCTACAGGAGTTTTCCATGACAAACGCCATCAACTGGTTCGAAATTTCCACCGCCAACCTGGACCGTGCCCAGCGGTTCTACGAAACCGTGCTGGGTCGCAAGCTGCGGCGCGAACCCATGGGCCCGTCCCAAGGCGCGGTGTTCCCCTACACCGCCCCCGGCGTGGGCGGCGCGCTGGCGTGCGGCCCCACGGCCGGCCAGCCGGGCGCGGGAGGCACGCTGGTCTATCTGGACGCGAGCCCGTCGCTGGACGCCGTGCTGGCACGCGTGACCGCCGCCGGCGGCCAGATCGCCCTGCCGCGTCAGGCGCTGCCCCCGGGCATGGGTTTCTTCGCGCACATCACCGACCCGGACGGCAACCGCATCGGACTGCACGCCATGGCGTGAGAGGCCAGGGAGACACCGGCATTCCGCGCCCCCGTACCATTGAGACATGCGTCGTGCCGATCGCCTGTTCCACATCGTCCAGCTCATCCGCGGGCGGCGCCTGACCACGGCCGCGTACCTGGCGCAGCGGCTGGAAGTATCCCGGCGCTCGGTGTACCGCGACATCGCCCAGCTGCAGCACCAGGGGGTGCCCATCGAAGGCGAGGCAGGGGTGGGGTATCGGCTGGGCAGCGGGGCTGGGCAGCGGATTCGATCTGCCGCCGCTGATGTTCACGCAGCTGGAAGCCAAATCCCTGGTGGCGTCGGTCCGCTTGGCGCAGGCCTGGCTCGACCCGGTGCTGGCGCGCGAGGCGGAAACCGCGCTCGGGAAAATCCTGTCCGTGTTGCCCGCGGCGTCGCGTGCGGCCGCCGAAAGCCTGGCCATCTACGCCCCTGCCACGGGGCTGACCACCCGGCAGCAGCAGACACTGTGCGCGCTGCGCGAGGCGCAGCAGCACCGCCACGCGCTGCGGCTGCACTACCGGGACGCCGCCGAGCAGCCGAGCCAGCGCATCGTGCGTCCGCTGGGCTGCTTTTTCTGGGGCAAGGTGTGGACGCTGGCGGCCTGGTGCGAGACGCGGCAGGATTTCCGCAGTTTCCGCATCGATCGCATGGAGGCCGTCCAGCGTTTGGACCTGCGCTGGCACGATGAACCTGGCAAGACGCTGGCGGATTTCCTGCGCCATGTGCAAGCGCGCACGCTTTGATACGGATTTGCTTTCAAGCGCATAAATCACCGTTCGGGCTGAGCTTGTCGAAGCCCTGCGCGGTGCATGCACTTCGACAAGCTCAGTGCGAACGGTTTCTCACGGATCGAACGCAAATCCGTATGAGGCCCGGCCGCAGAAGCGTCCGCTCCCGCCGGGTCCTCGCGTCAGCCCTCCGAACCCGCGGGCAGCCGAACGGTAAAACGCGCGCCTCCGCCTTCGCGAGGCTCGCAACGCACCGAGCCCCCATGCCGCTCGGCGATCGATTTGACCAGCGCCAGCCCCAGGCCCACGCCCCCTTCGCGCTCGCTGGCGCCGGGGAGGCGATAGAAGGGTTCGAAGATCCTTTCGCGTTGGCTTTCAGGCACCCCGGGGCCGCGGTCACAGACCTGCAAAAGCACCTCCTGGCCTGCCCGCCGTGTCACCACGACAATGTCCCCCACGCCCGCTACGCCCGCCGCGCCGCCATAGCGACGGGCATTCTCGAGCAGGTTGCGCAGCAGCCGCCGCAATAGCTTGGCCACGCCCGGCACCGCGAGGCCGGCGGGTCCGTCCGGCAACTCCAGCGTCGCGCCAACCCGGGCACTCTCCTCTGCCGCCAAACCCGCCAGGTCGATGCTCTCGACCGTGCCCAGATCGGCCTCGCGCGCGTCGAGCCGGCTGGCCAGCAGAATTTCATCGACCAACTGGTCGAGCTCGGCCACGTTGCGCGAAATCTCCTCACGAAAAGCCGGCGTGACGGCCGACACCGGCCCGCTCATGAGCTCCAGTCCCATGCGGATGCGCGCCAGCGGCGAGCGCAGTTCATGCGAGGCATTGGCCAGCAGGGATTTCTGCGATGCCAGCAGCTGGCGCTGCGTCGTCAACAGCGTCTCGATGCGCCCGGCGGCCGCGTTGAACCGTGCCGACAGGTCGGCCACTTCGTCATCCCCCTGCTCGGGCACACGC
>JAEWVY010000162.1 GCA_023396625.1 Pseudomonadota bacterium
GCCTCGAGCAGCGTGTCGATGATGGCTTTCTCGCTCGCGTGATCCACCTCGGTGACGAAGTCGTTCACCTGCTTCTGCGAGATGCGCACGGCTTCGACGTCGAGAGCCGCGCGGTTGATGATGGCGCCGGCGGTGCGGGCCGCCTTGACGGCCACGTTGAGCATGGGGTGCAGATTGGGGGACGACATGGATTGTGGTGAAGAGCGACGAAGGGGCCGCGCCGTCGATGCGGGCGGCGACAATATGGGGATTTTACCTGCCCACCCTGGCTCCATCCGCCAGCCCACACGAGCCGATTCATGTCCCCGCGATTCATCCTGATCCAGACTAGTCATGCCGGCAATGTCGGCGCTGCGGCACGCGCCATGAAGGTCATGGGCTTTGACGATCTGGTCCTGGTGGCGCCCCGCTGGCCCAATGTGCTCCGGCGCGAGGAAACCATCCAGCGCGCCAGCGGCGCCAACGACGTGCTGGAGAAGGCGCGCGTCGTGGCCACGCTCGACGAGGCACTGGACGGTGTCACCCATCTGTGCGCCACCGCCATGACGCCGCGGGATTTCGGCCCGCCAACGATGGCGCCACGCGCCCACTTCGAGGCACTCGTTTCCCAGGCGCGCGCGCAGGGTGAGGCGCCGCCGCGTGCGGCTTTTCTTTTCGGCTCCGAACGTTTTGGCATGCGCAACGAGGACGTGTACCGCTGTCATGTGGCGTTGAGCATCCCCACGAACCCGAAGTTCGGCTCGCTCAACCTGGGCGCGGCGGTGCAACTGGTGGCCTATGAATGGCGCCAGGCGCTGGGCGGTTACCCGGTGGCGCCGGCCACGGCGGTGCCGGCCCGTGCCGATGCGCGGCAGGTGGCGGGCCTGCTGGCGCACTGGGAGCATGCGCTGACCGACATCGGTTTTTTCGATCCGGAGGCGCCCAAGAAGCTGATGCCCCGGCTGAACCAGTTGTTCAATCGCGCGGAGCTGACGACCGAGGAAATCCATATTCTCCGGGGGATCGCCAAGACCATGTCCCGCGCCGCCCTGGGGACGGGCGGCTGCCCTGCCCGCGAAGCCACGTTGCCATCGAAGGCGGATGGCCCGCCCGCTGCGTTGCCGGCATCCGGGCGATAGACTTGCCGCATGTTTGCCCGACTTCGTTCCGATATCCAGTGCATTCTCGAGCGCGACCCTGCCGCGCGCAGCACCTGGGAGGTGCTGACCTGCTACCCGGGATTGCATGCGCTGGTCATGCATCGCCTGGCCCATGGCTTCTGGCGGCGGGGGTTCAAATGGCTGGGGCGCTTTGTCTCCCACTTGTCGCGTTTTCTGACGGGTATCGAGATCCATCCGGGGGCTCGCATCGGGCGCCGGGTGTTTTTCGACCATGGCATGGGCATCGTGATTGGCGAGACAGCCGAGATCGGGGACGGTTGCACCATCTACCACGGCGTGACCCTGGGCGGCACTTCGCTCTACAAGGGCGCCAAGCGGCACCCGACCCTGGGCGCTGACGTGGTGGTGGGCGCCGGTGCCAAGGTGCTGGGCGGCTTCACGGTGGGCGACGGCGCCAGGATCGGCTCCAACGCGGTTGTCACCAAACCCGTGCCCGCGGGGGCCACGGCGGTGGGCAATCCGGCACGCATCATCCAGGCCGAAGCGGATGTCAAGCGTGAGGAAACCGCTTCACGGATGGGTTTCTCGGCGTATGGCATCACGCAGAACGACGACCCGCTGAGTCAGGCCATGCGGGGCCTGATCGACAACGCGGCCAGCCAGGAGCACCAGATCGCGCTGCTTTGGCAGGCGATCGAGAAGCTTTCCGGCGAGCGCCCGGCCGGCGTGGTGCCGGGCGATGCGGCGCGCTGCGAGCATTTCGAAGCCGCCAAGCTCAATGACCTGGTGGGCAAGTAGGTCGACGACGGTTCGGTGCTAGCTGGGTGGCGGGCGAATCGCCGATTTCGGCCGGAAGGCCTTGCAGACCTCGTCGTGGGTGACCAGGTACGGACCGCCAATCAGGTCGATGCAGTAGGGCACGGCAGCGAAGATGCCGTGCACCACGGGGGTGCCGGCGTCGTCCCCGAGGCCCTCCAGCGTTTCGGAGATCGATTTTGGCTGTCCCGGCAGGTTGATGATCAGGCTCTTGCCGCGGACCACCGCCACCTGACGCGACAGGATGGCCGTGGGCACGAACTTCAGGCTGATCTGGCGCATCTGTTCGCCAAAACCTGGCATCTCCCTGTCCGCCACGGCCAGCGTGGCCTCCGGTGTCACGTCACGCGGCGCCGGGCCGGTGCCACCGGTCGTCAGGACCAGGGCGCAGCCGGCGTCCACGAGTTCGATCAAGGAGGCGCTGATGCGCTCCCTTTCGTCGGGAATCAGCATGGGCTGGAATTCGATGGGATTTTTCAACGCCCGGCGCAGCCAGTCCTGCAGGGCGGGCAGTCCCTTGTCCTCGTAGATGCCGCTGGATGCGCGGTCGCTGATGGAGACGATGCCGATCCTGACGGGATCGAATGCCGGGGCTGGGCTTTTGTCATCCATGGTGTTCTCCTGCACCGGGCTCCGCCAGGGCGCTGCGCACCAGATGGAAAATTTCCCGGTAGGCGCGCCCCTGACGGGGCGCGAGGCCTTGCGACGCGGCGGCCCGATCGGCGGGGGGCGCATCCTTGCGGGCCTGGCGAACCAGGGCGCGCAGTTGCTGGGTGTCGGTGCCGGGGTGTTGGCTGATCCAGTCGGCAACGGCTTCGTCGCCGGCGATCAGCCGGTCACGCCACTGCTCGGCCTGGTGCAGCGCGAGCGTGAGCTGTGCCGAATCCTGGTGCTGTTCATCGAGTGTCGCGCGGACAGCCTGGAGCATGTCAGCTTCCAGGCCGCGCATGAGCTTGCCGATGAACTGCATTTGCCGGCGCCGGCCTTCGAAGTCGGTGATGCGCCGTGCCTGGGCCAGCGCATCCGTGAGCTGCTCTGGCAGCGCCAGACGCGCCAGCAGGTCGGTGCGCAGTGTCAACAAGGCTTCGCCGAGCTTTTGCAGTTCCGCGCTTTCGCGCTTGAGTTCGGTCCGGCTTGCACCCGCGGTGCCCTTGAGCTCGCGTTTGAGCTCGAGATCTTCCTCGCTGCCTTCGGCGACGAACTGGCCGCGTACGAAATAGCCTTTTTTGGGTTTGCGGGACATGTATCGGTTTGAAAAAGGCGGTTTTGGAGACGGCAAGTATCATAGCCGCCACGATGAAAAAACTCCCCGTTTCCAGGGCCGCTGCCGCGGCTGATCAACCCGAGCAGGGCTTTACCTACAGCCGGGCATTTTTTGAGGATCTGGTCGATGCCGCGCTTGCGCATGCGCGCAGGATTGGCGCCACGGACGCGGGCGCCGAAGCTTCCGAGGGGTGTGGCCTGAGTGTGAGTGTGCGCCGGGGCGAACTCGAAAACGTCGAACGCAACCGTGACAAGTCGCTCGGTGTCACGGTGTACGCGGGGCATCGGCGCGGCAACGCCAGCACCTCCGATTTTTCCCGTGCCGCGATAGAGCAGACTGTGCAGGCGGCATTCGACATCGCGCGTTTCACGGCAGAGGATCCGGTGGCTGGCCTGCCGGACGAGGCGGATATCGCCGAGACGCAGCCTGACCTGGATCTGTTTCATCCCTGGGCGCTCAGCAGCGAGGCCGCGGCCGAGCTGGCGCTGG
>JAEWVY010000192.1 GCA_023396625.1 Pseudomonadota bacterium
GGGCCTGGGCCGGGGTCACGCCGACCAGCACCGCGGCCCACAGAAGCCACCGACCGCAGACCGCATTTCGGCGTGAGCGCAGGCAGGGGTCAGGCACGATTTTCCTCCGTCGATGTGTGTTGAAAACGGGTTGGATGGTTCATCCGGTGGTTCGACGCGACGCGATGATGACACGGAAAGTGAGGGTGAAGCGGGGCGCTTCAGCCGACGTCGTCACCCACGAGCTCGAACTGACCCAGGGGGTGGGGCAGGCCGTTCAGCATCACCTCGACGGCATGCATGCCGGCGTAATGCCGGCGCGTGGTCATTTCGGCGAGGGACAGGCGCTTGCGCAAAGACATGGTTTCACCGGGGCCGAGTTCGAACGTCTTGAGCTTGAAGACTTTCGGGGCGGCTTTCCCGCTGGCCTTGATGAAATGGACGCGCAGATCGGCCAGTATTCGTTGGCGTCGGTCGGTGATGTTGGTGACGGCCAGGGCGATGACGACCGAGTCCCCGATGCGTGGCCGTGCGGGCAGGATGTGGATGGCGCCGATGGCCACTTGCGCGGTGTCGGCCGCGCCCATGAGTTCGAGTGCGCCGGCTTCGGCGCGCTTGATCGCGGACCGCAGGGCATGGCTGACGAGCCAGCGTCGCTCCGGGCCTGCGTCTTGCAACCACCGGCGCGCGGTGTCGACCAGCAGCGCGGGGTGGTCCTTCCCGATGTCGTTCAGGTTGTTGGCCACGGAGCGGCGTACATACGGTTCCGGGTCGTCCTTGAGATGCTCCAGCAGGGCCAGCACCGGGCGCGGGTCCTGTTGAAACTCACGCAGTCGCGGGGCCCAGGGCAAGCGGGGCCGCGTGCCTTCCGACACGAGCCGCCGGACGTGCGGGCTGTCGTCGCGCACCCATTGCGCCAGGCGCTTCAGGGTGGCGTCCCGGTGCCGCACCAGGAAGGGACGGATGCTGAATTCGGCGGTGAAGCGCTGGGTCATCGCATGCTGCGCGGCCATGGACGCTTCGAAATGATCGAGGCCGTATCTTTCGACGAAGCAGACATGGGGAAGGTAGAGAAAGGGCGCCATTCCCGCCCCCGCGTTCACGCTGGCCGTGGGGCCCAGCGATGCCACGAGCGTGGCGACGGCCGCTTCATAGGCGGGTGCCAGATGCCGGCGCAGCGCGTCGGCGATCTTGCGCCCCCGCGGCATCAGATCGAGGGCTTCGTAGCCCTCGAGCGCGTCGCGGATGAAGGCGCTGGCCGGAAAGCCTGGCGAGACGGCAAGGATCATTTGCGCGATCCTTTCCGGGACATCGGTTCCAAACCGGTTCTTGAGCGGCTCGGCCACTTGGACTCCTTTCGGCTTCAGGCGGTGTTTTTCTGCTGCAGTGCCCACATCTGCGCGTAGGGCCCGCCGGCAGCCAGCAGGACGGTGTGCGTGCCGCGCTCGACGATGCGCCCGGCTTGCATGACCAGGATTTCGTGCGCGTCCACGACCGTGGACAGCCGGTGTGCGATCACCAGCGTGGTCTTGTTCCGGGCCACGCTTTGCAGTTCCGCCTGGATGGCGCGTTCGTTCGCGCTGTCCAGGGCACTGGTGGCTTCGTCGAAGATCAGGACCGGCGGGTTTTTCAGCAGGGTGCGGGCGATCGCCACACGCTGCTTCTCCCCGCCCGACAGCTTGAGTCCGCGCTCACCGACCATGGCGTCATACCCTTTGGGTGTGGAAACAATGAAGTCATGGATGTGCGCGGCGCGCGCGGCGGCTTCGATCTCGTCGCGGCTGGCGCCGGGCCGGCCATAGGCAATGTTGTATTCCACGGTGTCATTGAACAGCACTGTGTCCTGCGGCACGATGCCGATGGCCTGTCGCACGCTGGCCTGGGTGACGCCACGGATGTCCTGGCCGGCGATCAGGATGCGTCCGCGGCCGACGTCGTAGAAGCGAAACAGCAGGCGTGCCAGCGTGGATTTTCCCGATCCCGAAGGGCCGACCACGGCCACCGTCTTGCCGGCGGGAATCTCGAAACTGATGTCGTGGAGGATGGGGCGGGCCGGGTCATAGGCGAAATCCACGTGGTCGAAACGCACGCTGGCGTCGCCGAGGGCGGGTGACTGGCCGGTGCCGGGGGGGGCGAGCCGCAGCGCCGGCGCATTCGGCGCGTCCGCGACTTCACGTTCTTTCTCCATCAGCACGAACATCTTGTCCAGGTCGGTCAGACTCTGCTTGATTTCGCGGTAGATCACGCCAAGGAAGTTCAGCGGGATGTAGAGCTGGATCATGAAGGCGTTGACCATCACCAGGTCGCCCAGCGTCATGCGGCCATCGACCACGCCTTGTGTCGCGCGCCAGAGAATGGCCACGAGCGCGGTGGCGATGATGAGTTGCTGGCCACTGTTGAGCACGGACAGCGTAGTCTGGGCCTTCAGTCGTGCGCGGCGCAGGCGGCCAAGGCTTTCGTCGTAGCGCCGGGCCTCGAAGGCTTCGTTGCCGAAATATTTGACGGTCTCGTAATTCAGCAGCGAATCGACGGCTCGCGTGTGCGCCGCGGAGTCGAATTCGTTGGCTTGTCGGCGGAATTTCGTGCGCCATTCGGTGACGCTGACGGTGAAGACGATGTACAGCAGCAGCGCCGTCAGCGTGATCCAGGCAAACACGGCGTCGAACCGCACGGCGAGAATGGTCAGCACCATCACCACCTCGATCAGGGTGGCCACGACATTGAACAACGACAGCGAGATCAGGGATTCGATGCCGCGCACGCCGCGTTCGATGTCCCGCGTCATGCCACCGGTCTGGCGTTCCAGATGGAAGCGCAGCGACAAAGCGTGCAGGTGCTCGAAGGTTTGCAGCGCAATGGCGCGCGCCGCGCCCTGCGTGGCCTTTGAAAACACCAGTTCGCGCAACTCGGTGAACACGGAGGTGGACAGCCGCAACGCCCCGTAAGCCACGAGCAGACCCACGGGCACGGCCAGCAGGGCACCGGCGGTTGGATGGACCGCGGGAGACATCGTGTCGACCAGTTTCTTGAGCAGCAGCGGCACGCCGACGTTGGCGAGCTTGGCGGCGACCATGAAAACCACGGCCCCCACCACGCGCCAGCGGTAGTGCCACAGGTAGGGAAACAGGCGTCGCAGGGTGCGCCAGTCCGAACGCGGAGTGTCCTGGGGGCTTGGTGCCGGGGAAGTCGGGGAAATGGGGGCAGACTCGCCGTGACGACGCATGAAGGACAATCCGCTGGACAGTAAATCCGTGATTGTGCCCATGTCCAAGTCATCCCGTTCTTCGTCCAACGCGGCTGCGCCTGCTGGCGCGGTCATTCGGCCCAATCCCACGCCGGTCCGCGCCCCGCATGTGGCCTTGCCCACGGGCAAGGAACTGGTGCTCAAGGTCGTGCCCATGCCGGCCGACTGCAATGCCAACGGCGACATTTTCGGGGGCTGGGTGATGGCGCAGGTGGACATTGCCGGGTCCATCGTTCCCGCGCGCTACGTGCGCGGACGGATGGCCACGGTGGCGGTGAACCAGTTCGTTTTCAAACAACCCGTGCGTGTGGGGGACATCCTGTCGTTTTTCGGCGAGGTCAGCCGTATCGGCAACACGTCGATCACGGTGCAGGTCGAGGTCTACGCCGAGCGGTACGACACCCAGGGCCACTACATCAAGGTCACGGAAGCCTCGCTGACCTACGTGGCCATCGACGATCAGGGCCGTCCCCGACCGATCGAGCGACCGGAAGAAGACTGACGGCCATGCCGTCCGCCGCGCTGAGGATCAGGACACGATGTAGGCGCCTGAACCCGTTGATAGCAACTTGCCATCGGGGCCCAGGAACTCCATACGGGTGGACGCGACGCGCGAGCCCAGGCGCAGAACTTCGGCATGCAGTTCGAAATGCTCGCCGAGGCCTGGACGCAGGTAATCGATGCGTAGGTCGATCGTGCCGAGCTTGGCAAAACGGTGCAGGCGCTGTAGCGGGGCTTCGTCCATGTGACGCGCGCCGATGGCCGCCATGACCGCCAGCCCCCCCATGGCGTCGAGCCCCGCGCTGATCACGCCGCCGTGCAGCCGGTTGTAGCTGAAGTGGCCCACGAGTTCGTGCCGCATCGCAATGGTCGCGCTCACGCGTTCGGGGCGCAGGCGGGTGATCTTCAGGCCCAGCAGCCGGTTGAAGACGATCTTGTCCTCGAAAATCGCCGTCAGGCCGGCAATGAACTCGGGCTCGAATTCCATGGGTGGCGGTTTCTGCGCGGCATGTGGCATGGATGCATTGTCGCCGGTAAACTGACACCATCCCAACATTGGAGAATGCGCCGTGAAGATCCTCGCTCCCTGGATGGTCGCGCCCTGTGTCATGTTGTTGGGCGGCTGTGCGACCCACCTCTCGCCCTCGGAATGCGCCACGGCAAACTGGCACGAGTTGGGGCGTGACAATGGCGCACACGGGCGCCGGGAACGCATTGCCGACTACCACGAGGCCTGCGCCAAGGCCCACATCGCGGTCGACGTCGAGGCCTACCGCCGTGGCCGCGCAGAAGGCCTGCCGCAATATTGCCGGCTGGACAACGCCATCAACCAAGGCCTGGCGGGGGAGACGTATGACGGCGTGTGCCCCGGGCCGCGCGACCAGGCCTTCCGTCAGCACCGCGACGCCGGTTACGCCGTGCACGCCGCGAAATACCGCTTGTCGCAGCTGCGGTACGAACAAGAGCGATTGCAGAAGGACCTGCGCGACCCCAAGGCCACCGATGACCGCAAGCGCGATCTGCGCAGCCAGTTGGACGCCCTGGACCGCAAGTTGGAATACGGCCGCGACGAACTCGGCCGCGCGCAGAATCGTCTGGACCGTCTGCTGGCGGATCTGCGCGCCAGCGGCGCGTACTGAACTCAGAGCCGGGAGAAATCCGGCTTGCGTTTTTCCATGAACGCGCCAAACGCCTCGCGCGCGGCGGGCTCGCGCATCATGCGGGCGAAGCTGGCGCCTTCCTCGGCCATGTGCTCGGCCACGGCCGCGACGTGGGATTTCTTCATGAGCCGCTTGGTCTCGATGAGCGAACTCAGGGGCTTGGCGGCCAGCTTCCGCGCCTGACGCTGCGCCAGCGCATTGGCCTCGTGCGGTGGCACCACGCGGTTCACCAGGCCGATTTCCAGCGCAGTCTCGGCCGTGAAGGGCTCGCCCAGCAGCAGCGCTTCGGCGGCACGGTGGTAGCCCATGAGTTGCGGCACCAGCAGGCTGGACCCCGCCTCCGGGCACAGCCCCAGGTTCACGAACGGCAGGGAGAACGCGGCGTTGTCGCCCGCGTAGACCAGATCGCAATGCAGCAGCATCGTGGTGCCGATGCCCACGGCCGGACCACAGACCGAGGCCACGATGGGCTTGGCAAAGCTGCTGATGGCGCGCAGGAAGCGGAACACCGGCGAGTCCGTGGTGGCGACCGGTCCGTTCAGGAAGTCCGCGATGTCGTTGCCGGCGGAAAACACGCTCTCGTGTCCCTGGATCACCACGGCTCGCACGGTGGCATCCAGCGTGGCCTGTTCCAGTGCATCGGCGAGCGCGGCGTACATGGCCACCGTGATCGAGTTCTTCTTGTCCACGCGATGGAGCGTGAGGGTCAGCACACCGGCTTCGGTGTGGGCCAGGATGTCCGTGCCTGGATGGGCTTGGGAAGCGTGGTCGCTCATGTCGCAGGTTCTTTCGTGTGGTTTTCGGTGCTCACCCGGCGGCACGCGCCGTGGACAGGCTGCCCAGCCAGTCGGCCATGCGTGGCCACAGCGTGCTTTCGTGTTCATGGCGGAAGGGTCCAAAGTGACCGATGCGGCGCACCGCCAGATCCGCCGGCGCGATGCGGTGCACTTCCCGCTGCGCGTTTTCGTAGAGATTGATCAGGCTGTGCGTGCCGCGCAGGGTCATCAACTCGTCGTCGGTGATGGACAGGGCCGTGACCGGGAAGCGCACGCTGGCGTAGCGCTGCCGCACGGGCTCGCCTTCGGCGCCCACGCTGTACTGCGGGTGCAGGCACCACCGGCGCCACTGCATCATGACGCCTGCCGGCAGGTCTCCTACCTTGCGCAGCCGGCGCCCCGGGAAATAGCCGAACAGGCGCGTGGCCAGGGGTACGAGGAAGAACCAGAAATACGGAACGATGCGCTTGAGTCGGGGCGCGTTCTCCCGCCAGTAGCCGCTGCCGGCAGCCACGCTGAGCATGCCGCTGACCTTGTGTGCATTGTCCAGCAGCCCTGGCAATTGCGCGCCCAGGCTGTGCCCGAGCAGGTACAGGGGCTTTTCCGGTGCGGCTGCGTGCGCGTGGTCGATCACGGCCTCGTAGTCGCGCGCCCAGTCGAACAGATCGGCCTTGAAGCCGCGCAGACTGGTCCCGGGCGTGTTCGGCATCGATGCGCCGGAGCCACGGTAGTCGAAGGTGGTGACCCGCCAGCCCTGTGCCGCCAGCCATTGTGCAAAGGGCGCGTAGTAGTCCTGGCGCACGCCCATGGCGCCGCCGATCACCACATTGCCCCGATCGGGCCGGTCCGTTTCATAAACACGCACCGCGATCTGTGCCGCACCGGGGGAAGAAATCGTGAAGGTTTTCATGAAGGTCTCTCCTTGGGGTGGTTTCGAGGGGCGTCGGGGCCGGCCAATCAGACGCGCTCGAAGATGCCGGCCGCGCCCTGCCCCATGCCCACGCACATGGTCACCATGCCGTACTTTTTCTGGTGGCGGCGCAGCGCATGCACCACGGTGGCCGAACGGATGGCGCCGGTGGCGCCCAGCGGATGGCCCAGGGCGATGGCGCCTCCCATGGGGTTGACCTTGGCCGGGTCCAGGCCCAGGGTGTTGATCACGGCCAGCGACTGGGCGGCGAAGGCTTCGTTCAGCTCGAACCAGTCGATATCGTCGCGTTGCAGCCCGGCGCGGCGCAGCGCCGCGGGGATGGCTTCGATGGGACCGATGCCCATCAGGTGCGGGGGCACGCCACAGGCGGAAAAGCTCACGAAACGTGCCAGCGGCGTCAGGCCAAAGCGCTTGGCCGCAGCCTCGCTGGCCAGGATCAGCGCGCCCGCGCCATCGGAAGTTTGCGAGCTGTTGCCCGCCGTGACAGAGCCGCGCGCGGCAAACACGGTGCGCAGCTTGGCCAGGCCTTCCAGGCTGGTGTCCGGGCGCGCGCCCTCGTCCAGGTTCACGGTGCGCGTGCGCGTGCTCACCTCGGCCGAGTCCAGGTCAACGCTGCGCTCGGTCACTTCCACAGGCGTGATTTCGTTCGTGAACTCACCCGCCTGCATGGCGGCCACGGCGCGCCGATGCGATTCCACGGCAAACGCGTCCTGCGCCTCGCGGCTGACCTTCCACTGCTGCGCCACCTTTTCGGCGGTCAGACCCATGCCGTAGGCGATGCCGTAGTTCTGGATGTCGTCGGTGTTGGCGAAGATGGCCGGCGACAGGCTGGGCGCATTGCCCATCATGGGCACCATGCTCATGCTTTCGGTGCCAGCGGCGATCATCACGTCGGCCTCGCCCACGCGAATGCGGTCGGCGGCCATCTGCACCGCCGACAAGCCGGAGGCGCAGAAGCGGTTGACGGTGATACCGCCGACCGACTGGGGCAACCCGGCCAGGATGGCGCCCACGCGGGCCACGTTCAAACCCTGCTGCGACTCGGGAATGGCGCAACCGCAGATCACGTCCTCGATGGCCTTGGGGTCCAGCCCCGGCGCCTGGGCCAGCGCGGCGCGCAGCACCGTGGCCAGCAGGTCATCGGGCCGGGTGTTGCGAAAGAACCCGCGGTGCGAACGGCCGATGGGCGTGCGCGTGGCGGCAACAATGTAGGCGTCCTGGACTTGTTTGCTCATGGTCATTTCCTCTGCGCTGCTTTGATCAGCGCGTGCGCGGGCTGGAGGGAATCCAGGCCCAGACAAATTCACATTCCACCGGGCTGACGCCCGCCTCGTCCGTCACCACGACGGACACCTTGACTTCACCCTTGTTCTGCTCACGCAGGGCCGCACGCTGCTCCGGGGACAGCACTGCCACCGCGCGCAGCGAGCCAGTGGCGCGCTTGCGAAAGGCCATGCGCAGTTCCTTGGCCAGGGGCACGCAATCGTCACGCACGTTCATGCCCACCACCATGCCCGTGGCGGTCTCGGCCACCAGGTTCATGGCCGAGGCATGCACCCCCCGGATGTGGTTGTGCACCTTGCGCCGGTTGGCCACGGCCACTTCCACCCGCTCGGGCGACAGCTCCACGAAGTCCAGCCCGGCCGTACCGGTGAACGGCACCGTGCGCCGCAGCACGGCGTTGCGCAGCCAGGGCCGCAGGAAGGCTGGCGCCCCGGACAGGCGCGCCAGCTGGCGTTGCATGCGATTGGGAGTGGCATCCATGCGTTTGTGGCGGCGTTCAGTTGCGCACCGGCTTGCCCGTGGACAGCATGCCCATGATGCGTTCCTGGGTCTTGGGGTGCGTGAGCAGCGAGCAGAAGGCGCGGCGCTCCAGCGTCATGAGGTATTCCTCCGTGACCATCGTGCCGGCATCCACGTCGCCTCCAGTCACCACGCCCGCGATCAGGCTGGCGATGTGGAAGTCGTGCGCGCTGATGAAGCCGCCGTCGCGCATGTTGACCAGTTGCCCCTGGATGGTGGCCTTGCCCGCGCGCCCGGCCACGGGGAACTGGCGCTTGTGCGGCGGCCGCCAGCCGCTGGCGGCCATGGCCCGGGCTTCGTTCACCGCCACGTACAGCAGTTCGTCCTTGTGGGGCACGATGACGTCGCTCTCCAGCAGGTAACCCAGTTGCCGAGATTCGATGGCGCTGGTGCCCACCTTGGCCATGGCCGCGGCCGTGAACCCTTCCGTGAGGAAGGGCAGCAGGTCCTTGCCGGTGCTGGCGGCGGCGTTCTCGGCCGCGCGCCGCGCGATGTAGGCCAGGCCACCACCGCCGGGCACCAGGCCCACGCCCACTTCCACCAGGCCGATGTAGCTTTCCATGTGCGCCACGCGCCGCGCCGAATGCACGGCCAGCTCGCAGCCGCCGCCCAACGCCAGGCCGCGGATGGCGGACACCACGGGCACGTTGGCGTAACGCAGCTTGAGCATGACGCGCTGCAGCTCGGCCTCGGCCTCGTCGATGACGGCCACGCCGCCCATCATGAAACCGGGCAGCATGGCCTGCAGGTCGGCGCCGGCACTGAAGGGCTCGTCGCCCGACCAGATCACGACGCCCTGGTAGTCCTTCTCGGCCATGTCCACCGCCATGGACAGACCCTCGGCCACATCCGGGCTGATGGTGTGCATCTTGGTCTTGAGGCTGGCGATGAGCACGGTCTTGTCCAGGGTCCACAGGCGGATGGCATCGTCCTCGTACACGGTCTCGCCCGCGGACTCAAACTTCGTCAGGCTCTCGCCGCGCAGGGCCTCTGGGAACAACTGTCGCTGGTACACCGGCAACTCGCGGCGCGGCACAAACTTGCCTGCCGAAGCGCTCCACGAGCCACGCGCCGTGTGCACGCCACCCGCCTCGGCCACGGGGCCCTTGAACACCCAGTCCGGCAGCGGCGCCTTGCACAGGGCACGGCCCGCGTCGATGTCTTCCTGCACCATCTTGGCCACTTCCAGCCAGCCCGCCTCCTGCCACAGCTCGAAGGGGCCCTGCTTCATGCCGAAGCCCCAGCGCATGGCCTGGTCCACGTCACGGGCGTTGTCGGCGATGGTGCCCAGGTGCACGGCGGCGTAGTGAAAGCTGTTGCGCAGGATGGCCCACAGGAAGCGGCCCTGCGCACCCTCGCTGTTGCGCAGCAGTTGCAGGCGTTCGGCGGCGGGTTTCTTGAGCATGCGGCCATAGACCTCGTCGGCCTTGGCGCCACCGGGCACATAGTCCTTGCTGGCGAGGTCGAAGCGCAGCACGTCGCGCCCCACCTTCTTGTAAAACCCCGCCTTGGTCTTCTGACCCAGGTTGCCCAGTTCCAACAAGGTCTTGAGCACCTCGGGCGTGCCAAAGCTGGCATAGAACGGATCCGTCTCCAGGCTCAGGTTGTCCTGCAGGGTCTTGATGACGTGAGCCATCGTGTCCAGGCCCACCACGTCCGCGGTGCGGAACGTGCCGGAACTGGCGCGACCCAGCTTCTTGCCCGTGAGGTCGTCCACCACGTCATAGCTCAGGCCGAAGTTCTCGACCTCCTTCATCGTGGAGAGCATGCCCGCGATGCCCACGCGGTTGGCGACGAAGTTGGGCGTATCCAGCGCACGCACCACGCTCTTGCCCAGCGTGGTCGTGGCGAAGGCTTCGAGATCGTCCAGGATGCGTGGCAGCGTGGTGGGCGTGTTGATCAGTTCCACCAACGCCATGTAGCGCGGCGGATTGAAGAAGTGAATGCCGCAAAAGCGCGGTTTGATCGCCTCCGGCAGGGCTTCGCTCAACTTCGTGATGGACAGGCCCGAGGTGTTGCTGGCCACGATGGCCGTCTCGGAAACGAAGGGCGCGATTCGGTGGTACAGGTCCGTCTTCCAGTCCATGCGTTCGGCGATGGCCTCGATGATGAGGTCGCACTCCTTGAGCACGTCCATGTGCTCGTCATAGTTGGCCGCCTGGATCAGGGCCGCGTCCTGCGCCACACCCAGCGGCGCGGGCTTGAGCTTCTTCAGCCCCTCCACCGCCTTGAGAACGATACCGTTCTTCGGCCCCTCCTTGGCCGCCAGGTCGAACAGCACCACCGGCACCTTGACGTTGACCAGGTGCGCGGCGATCTGCGCCCCCATCACGCCGGCGCCGAGCACGGCCACTTTCTTGACATTGAATCGCGACATATTGAGTCCTGAATTCATTGCACGCGCACCCAGGTCTGGGTGCGGCCGATGCCGAACACGGAGCCTCGGACTTCGAGTTTCTTTCCGTCTTCGATGGGGGTCAACCGAAGTGTGTAGTTGCGGCCATTCTCCGGGTCGAGAATCTTGCCGTCTTCCCAGACGTCCTTGTCAGCGGCCTTTTTGGCGCCGCGGATGATTTCCAGCCCCAGCAGGGGTTTGTCCTTGCGGTCGTCGGAGCACTTGTCGCACACATCTTCGGGCTTGGCGCTTTTGAGCAGGCGCTTTTCGATCCGGCCGGTGAGGACGCCGCCGGTGTCGACGATGCGGATTTCCGCTTTCGGCTCGCCGGTTTTGTCGTCGATGCTGCGCCAGGTGCCCACAGGGCTCATCTGAGCCAGCAATGGCAGTGAAAGAAGTCCTGAAAAGAGAGCAAACAATGACCGTTTCATGCTGGATTCCTCTAAAAATTGACTTTTACCAACGGGGGAATGCCGCGCTCAGCAAGCCAGCGCCGCGTCGGTGTCCATGATGGCCTTGCTGCCAGCGCGGGCCGTGCGCATGAGCGAGGTGGTTTCCGGGAACATCTTGGCGAAATAGAAGCGCGCGGTCTGCACCTTGGCCTGGTAGAAAGGGTCGGTGCTGCCCTCGGCGATTTTCCGCAAGGCCACCTGTGCCATGCGGGCCCAGAAATAGCCGAATGCCAGGTGACCCACCACGCGCAGGTAGTCCACGGCGGCGGCGCCGACTTCGTCCGGGTTTTGCATCCCCTTGAAGCCAATTTCCATGGTGAACTTGGTGATCTGCTCGCCCAGGATGGCAATCGGATTGATGAACTCGGCCATTTTCTCGTTGACGCCTTCTTCCTCGACCAGCGCTGCCAGCAGCTTGCCGAATTTGCGCAAGGTGGCGCCGTTGTTGCCCAGCACCTTGCGGCCCAGCAGGTCCAGGCTCTGGATGGTGTTGGTGCCTTCGTAGATCATGTTGATGCGGGCATCGCGCACGAACTGCTCCATGCCCCATTCCTTGATGTAGCCATGACCGCCGAACACCTGCTGGCACAGAGTGGCGGATTCGTAGCCGTTGTCGGTCAGGAAGGCTTTGGTGACGGGCGTGAGAAGCGACAGCATTTCGTCGCTCTCCTTGCGTACCTGTTCGTCTGGATGGTGGTGAGCCTTTTCCAGCAATACCGAGCAGAAGATGGCCAG
>JAEWVY010000270.1 GCA_023396625.1 Pseudomonadota bacterium
ACGCTTGGGCCTTGATCTGCCGCCTGTTCGCGGGCGGCACGCCCGTGCTGCGCGCCACGTTGTCGCCGCGCGAGGCGTCGGCGCTGTCCGTCCTCGGCAAGGTGGTCAAGCCGACAGTCGTGGATCAATCCTTCGTGCTCTGCCCGCACTGTCAGCAGCATCGCGCGCAGGTGTGGGGCGACGGTCGCGGCGGACGGATGTGCCGCTGCCCAGACTGCGGGCCGGTGGCCGTCGAGGTGAACGACGGCGCGGCACTGGCCTTGGACGAGGAATGGCTGCGCACGAAGATGCGCCTCGCGCTCGACATCGAAAGCCGTGATGGCATCGATGACCTCGGCGGTGGTGTGTGGCGGTTGGGCGATGCCCGGCGGTCGCCCGTCCTGCTGGCCCGCGATCTGACGCGTGTGCTCCACGAACCCGCGCTGCTGGATCGCGTGCGCGTGGCGGGCCGCGACATCCGGGTGATCACGCCGAGGCCGAGCACGACGCGCGGTTCGCCCTTCGGCGCGGGCGTCGAGTGGCTGGTGCTGGAAGAACGCTTCATGCTCTACGGCGGTGCGATTTCGTTCATCGCCACGTCGCCGCCCGCGACGCCAGCAGTCGCCGATCCGGCCACGCCGGTGAACGGGCCGTTCTCGGCAGATTTCAAGTGGGCGACGCTGCCGGATGTTCAGGCCACGCCGATCCAGTTCACCGATGGTCAGTCGAAGGTGCTTGGCGCGCTGTGGTCGTTCAAGGGCGAAACCACGACGGCGGAGCGAATCATGCAGCGCGCGGGGTTGGACAGCGCCAAGCCGAGCGACCTGTTCAAGATCAAGACGAGGGACAAGGGTAAGCCGGAGCCTGCGGCGCAGCACGCGGCTTACGGTGCGCTCGTGGTCACGCAGCAACGCGCGGGGCTGTATGCGATGCCGTGTGCGGCAGCAGGACAGGAGGTCGCCATGACGTGATCACACCACCCGATGCGCCGAGGCTCGCGCGGACTTCAAGAGCCTGACCTTTGCAATTTTTTGGAGTAACTGAAATGAGCGGAAAGAACCAATGGGTCGTTCCCGTCAACGGCGGTGATCAGTGGGGCGTGCGGGGAGAAGGCAACGACCGCCTCACCTCCATCCATGACACGCAGCAACAGGCGATTGACCGTGCGCGGGACATCGCCATCAACCAGCAGAGCGAGATGTTCATCCAAGGGCGTGATGGCCAGATCCGTGAGCGCAACAGCTACGGTGACGACCCGTTCCCGCCCAAGGGCTGACGTGGAGGCTGGTCTCGCGGGTTTGCCGTTGTGCTTTGCTCGTGCAAACCCGCGAACCAACCATTCCCATCGGCACACGCGCAGGTGGTTGATGAACAACGCCGTCTGCGTGTGCCACGGCGAAGAAGTTGGCGCAGGTTTCGAGAGAAGATAGGGCGGAACAGGAGCGAACCGGGTGCGCGGTGGCGGTCGGGCGACCGGCTGGTGGCACACGCAGAACGGCCCGGAATCCCGCGTGGCGGGCGGATTCCACAAATGAAAACGCCCAACCGAGAACGGTTGGGCGTTGAATAGTGGTGGCCTGGGGCGGAATCGAACCACCGACACGCGGATTTTCAATCCGCTGCTCTACCAACTGAGCTACCGGGCCAAGACGCTTATTATAGCAGCAGGAACCCCCACTTCCGCTCACTCACTCGACTGGCGCTTGCCTCGCGACAGGTCCACGCCCAGCTGCTTGAGTTTGCGGTACAGATGGGTGCGTTCCAGTCCGGTTTTTTCAGCCACACGGGTCATGGAACCGCCTTCGCGTACCAAGTGGAATTCAAAGTAGGCTTTTTCGAATTCATCGCGCGCATCGCGCAATGGCTTGTCCAGTTCGAAATTCTGGCATCCTGCCGGGCCGATATCCTGCGTCACCGACAGCGACGGGCTGCAGGTGGTCATGGCGACCTCCACGGTCAGGTCCGCCGCGGCCGGTGCGGGGGTGGCCATGAGCTTGCGAGCACTCTCGCGGGAAAGACCCTGCTCCACCGCCTTGAGGAGCTTCTGCAACGTGATGGGCTTCTCCAGAAACGCCTGTGCCCCGATGCGCGTCGCCTCGACCGCCGTGTCAATGGTGGCATGGCCGCTCATCATGATCACGGGCATGTTCAGCAAGCCCGTGGCCGACCATTCCTTCAGGAGCGTCACGCCATCGGTGTCCGGCATCCAAATATCGAGCAACACCAGATCGGGGCGCTGGCGCCGTCTGACGGCGCGGGCCTGGGCAGCGTTCTCGGCGAGCTCAACGTTGTGCCCCTCGTCATTGAGGATTTCCGACAGCAGGTCACGAATGCCAAGCTCATCGTCGACCACCAGAATGTTTGCCATGTTTGCCGTAGTCTCTCTGGATATCACAACGCCGGCGCCTCATGCGTCAAGGCGCGCATTGTCCAAGGCGAATGATAGCGACACTTGCGCGCCCGTCACCTGCCCATCCACGACGCGATTGGAAATATCGACCCGCGCGCCATGCTCGTCGGCAATTTTCTTGACGACGGCCAAGCCCAGCCCGGTTCCCTTGGCTTTGGTCGTGACGTAGGGCTCAAATGCGCGCTTAAGAATATGCTCAGGGAACCCAACGCCGCTATCGATCACGCTCAGGCGCACCCTGCGGGCAGATTCGATCCACTGCGTGCGAATCTCCACGCCGGCATCCGAGCGGGAAGCGTCGCCCTTCGCGGTGTCGCTGGCGTCCTGTGCGTTCTGCACCAGATTGTGGATGACCTGCCGCAGCTGTTGCGCATCGCCAAGAATCCGCGGGCATGAAGGGTCCAGCCGCACGCATATGCGGCCGCCATGCCCCTCCGACATGTCGCTCTCATACAAATGAAGCACATCGGCGATCAGCGCATTGAGATCCAGCAACTTGAGGTCCGCTGTCGGCAACCGCGCGTAGTCGCGGAATTCGTTGACCAGCCGCTTCATGGCATCCACCTGGTCCACGATGGTTTTCACCGACTTGACGAGGATGGCCCGGTCCGGTGGATCCAGCTTGCCTGCCAGCTTCATCTCGACACGCTCCGCCGACAGCTGGATAGGCGTCAGCGGATTCTTGATCTCGTGCGCCAGCCTGCGCGCCACCTCGCCCCAGGCGCGTGCACGCTGGGCCGAAACGATCTCCGAGATGTCGTCGAACACCAACAAACGCGTCGCGTCGGGCAGCATCGCCCCGCGGGCCACCAGCGTGATCGAGTCTTCCGTCATGCCTTGGGGCGGCGCGTGCAGCTCGAATGATTGCTGCCAGTGGTCCAGTCCGTGCTGCGTGTGCTCACCCAGGAAGGACTCGAATTGCGCCAGCACCCCCGCCGCGAAGGACTCCATCCCGGGAACCTCGTCAAAGGGACGCCCCGTATACGCCGCCATCGGCGCGCGCAGGATGCGGGTGGCGCCGGGATTGGAGGACAGGACGACCCCTCGCGCATCGAGCACGATCACGCCAGCGGTCAGGTTATCGAGGATGGTCTGCAGACTGGCCCGGGCGCCGTCGAGCTGCGCCATGCTGCGCTCGACCTCGCCGCGCGCGTCGGCGAGCTGTTTCGTCATGACCGCGAACGAGCGCGTCAACCCCCCAAGCTCATCCCGGCCTTGCAGGGCCGCCTTGGGCGTCAGGTCGCCGGCGGCCACCTGGCGCACACCGTCGGCCAGCAGCAGCAGTGGGCGGGCGAGCTGGTTTCCCAGGATGACCGCGAGCAGCACCGCCCCGAACACGGCCAGGAACAGGCTGAGCGTGAGCGTGCCGATATACATCCGGCGCAAGCCTTCACGTCCGAGCGCCCGCTCTTGATATTCGCGGTAGGCTTCCTGGACCGCGATGGCATTGGCCACCAGCGTGGGCGGCAGCGGTTGAGTCACCTGCAAGTAGCGCGGCTCGCCAAGCAAGCCCAGTCCAGGCGCCGGCACCAGGGCCAGGGCACGGATGCGTGCCTGCCCCTGCGCCCCGCCCGGCACCGGGTCGTCCAGCCCCTCCACCTGCGCACTGACGCGTTGGCTGCGCACGAGCCGCAGCAACTGCGCCGAGGGGCGCTCGGGATTGAGCTGGAAGCGCGATTGCCCAGCACTGGCGATCAGGCTGCCGGAGGCACTCCAGAGAACGACGTCACTGGCGTCAAGTTCGTCGCGCAGCCTGTCCAGCACAAGGCCCGCGCCGGCATCATTGACCGTGGCCAGATGGTTTGCCGCCGTCCGACTCTTGCCCGCCAGATCGGCGCTGAGTGCATCCAGGGTCGACCGTCCAAGATTCAGGCCGGCATCGAGCGCGCCTTCGACCTTGACATCAAACCAGCTCTCGATGGATCGGGAAACAAACTGGTAAGACACCACGTAGATGAGCACGCCGGGCAGGAAGCCCACCAGCGCAAAAATCGCGGCCAGCTTGACCAGCAGTCGACTGCCGAACTTGC
>JAEWVY010000099.1 GCA_023396625.1 Pseudomonadota bacterium
ATCACAACCCGGCTGACATCGAAGCCCTGGGTGCCTTGGCCTACGAGCAGGACGGCTTTGGCCCCACGCTGGAAGAAGTGCGCAAGGGCCTGATCGGCAAGATCGGCGAGAACATGAGCTTCCGCCGCTTCAAGCGTTTTGCCTCCGGCGCCAAGCTGGCGGCCTACCTGCACGGCACCCGCATCGGCGTGGTGGTCGAGTTCGACGGTGACGAGACGGCCGCCAAGGATGTCGCCATGCACGTGGCTGCCATGAAACCTGTCGCGCTGACCAGTGCCGACGTGCCGGCCGAGCTGATCGAGAAAGAGCGTTCTGTCGCCACCGCCAAGGCCGCCGAATCCGGCAAGCCGGCCGACATCGCCACCAAGATGATCGAAGGCTCGGTGCAGAAGTACCTCAAGGAAGTCTCGCTGTTCAACCAGCCTTTCGTGAAGAACGACAAGCAGACCGTCGAGCAGATGCTCAAGGCCGCAGGAACCACCGTCAAGGCATTCACGCTGTACGTGGTGGGTGAGGGCATCGAGAAAAAGGTGGATGATTTTGCCGCCGAGGTTGCTGCACAGGTGGCCGCGGCCAAGGGCGCGGCCTGAGTACTTCTTGACGCTGATCTCCACGCATTCAATCGCCCCAGGGAGTCCGACCATGACCGAAGCCAAGCCAGCGCACAAACGCATCTTGCTGAAGCTTTCCGGTGAGGCACTGATGGGCGATGATGCCTTTGGGATCAACCGTGCCACCATCGTGCGCATGGTCGAGGAAGTGGCCGAGGTCACCCGCCTGGGCGTCGAGGTCGCCGTGGTGATCGGCGGCGGGAATATTTTCCGCGGCGTCGCTGGCGGGTCCGTGGGCATGGACCGTGCCACGGCGGATTACATGGGGATGCTGGCCACGGTCATGAATGCATTGGCTTTGGCGGATACCATGAACAAGGCGGGTTTGACGGCGCGCGTGATGTCGGCGATCGGCATCGAGCAGGTGGTTGAGCCTTACGTGCGCCCCAAGGCCCTGCAGTATCTCGAGGAAGGTAAAGTCGTTGTTTTTGCCGCAGGCACGGGCAATCCCTTTTTTACGACCGACACGGCCGCAGCGCTGCGCGGTGCCGAGATCGGGGCCGAAGTTGTCCTGAAGGCGACCAAGGTGGATGGTGTCTACAGCGCGGATCCCAAGAAAGATCCGGCGGCAACCCGTTATTCGAGAATCACCTTCGATGAAGCCATGGCTCGAAATCTTGGCATCATGGATGCCACGGCGTTTGCGTTGTGCCGCGACCAGAAGCTGCCCATCAAGGTTTTTTCGATTTTCAAGCACGGTGCGCTCAAACGGGTCGTGATGGGTGAAGATGAAGGGACCCTGGTGCATGTCTGATCGGGTGCGCGCGGGTACCTGTCCAAGGAGATTTCCATGACGATTGCCGATATCCGAAAGAATATGGAAGCCAAGATGGATCAATCCATTTCGGCGTTCAAACACAACTTGACCAAGGTCCGCACGGGGCGGGCCAATCCGGCGCTGCTTGATACGGTGCAGGTGGAGTACTACGGCTCCGTGGTGCCGCTCAGCCAGGTCGCCAATGTGGCGCTGCTCGACGCGCGTACGATCAGCGTGCAGCCTTGGGAAAAAGGCATGGGCGCCAAGATCGAGAAGGCCATTCGCGAGAGCGATCTGGGCTTGAATCCAGCCTCCATGGGCGACCTGATCCGTGTGCCCATGCCCCCCATGAGCGAGGAGCGTCGGCGCGAGATGACCAAGGTGGTTCGTGGCGAAGGTGAGCACGCGAAGGTCGCGGTACGCAACCTGCGCCGCGATGCCAACGAGGCTGTGAAAAAGCTGGTCAAGGACAAGCTGGCCTCCGAAGATGACCAAAAGCGGGCCGAGGCAGACATTCAGAAGCTGACCGACCGGCATATTGCCGAAGTCGATCAACTGGTGGCTGCCAAGGAACAGGACATCATGGCAGTCTGACTGCCTGCCGGGCTCCCGTCTCCCCTTCCATGACAGCCACAAAGTTGGTGCCACGTCACATTGCCATTGTCATGGATGGCAATGGACGCTGGGCGACGCGCCGGTTCCTGCCTCGGGTCGCGGGACACCGCCAGGGCGTGGAATCCCTGCGGCGATGTGTCCGGGCCTGCTGGGAACGTGGCGTGGCCGTGCTCACGGTGTTCGCGTTTTCCTCGGAAAACTGGAATCGTCCTCCCGAAGAGGTGTCTGGCCTCATGGAGTTGCTGGCGTTGGCGCTCGGGCGGGAGGTGCCTCAACTCAGCAGGGACGGCGTCCGGATACACGTGGTGGGTGACCGCTCCGGCTTGTCGGAAAAGATGCGTGCCAGTCTGTCCCAGGCAGAAGCCGAGACGGCGCGAAATTCCCGCCTTGTCCTGAACGTCTGCTTCAATTACGGTGGCCGATGGGACATTGCCCAGGCAGCGGCGGGCCTTGCCGCGCGCGGGGAACCCATCACGGAGGTGAGTCTCGACCGCGCCATGGCGCTTTCCCACGTGCCGGATCCTGACCTGTTGATCCGCACCGGCGGTGAGCAGCGGATCAGCAATTTCCTGCTCTGGCAGGCCGCTTATGCGGAACTGTATTTCAGCGATTGCCTCTGGCCGGATTTTGACGAAGCGGCGCTGGACGCGGCAATTGCCGACTACGCAAGGCGGGAGCGTCGGTTTGGCATGACTTCCGAGCAATTGGCGCCTTCACCTGGCGGTCGGATCGCGGCCTGAACGCGAAGCGCCATGCTCAAGCAGCGCATCATCACGGCCCTGATCCTGCTGGCGATCCTTCTGCCTGCGCTGTTCCATCCCTCGCCGGTACCGCTTGCAGTCGTGGCCTTGGTGCTGATCTGCGCGGTTGCCTGGGAGTGGGGGCGGCTCAATGGGTGCGGGCAGGGGGCCGCGCTGCTTTGGGGCGCGGTGTGCGTGGCGCTCTGTGCGGGCAGTTGGGCTGCAGGGTGGCTTGACAGGGCCATGGTCGGCTTGTGGCAGGTGGCGGGCTCACTTTGGGTCCTTGCCGGCATCTTGCTGCTGCGGGGCGGGACGGCGGGATGGCGCGCGACAGCCCGGCCCATACGGCTGCTGGGTGGGGTCTTGGCC